>DRKE01000284.1 GCA_011051925.1 Deltaproteobacteria bacterium | reverse complement strand
GGCTCTGCACCGTGGGAATCACGGCTTTTCCGATCGGATCCATTACATCATCTCCACGTCCGCGGAGAGCGCGCCCGAGGCCTTGATGGCCAGGATGATCGAGATCAGGTCCGTCGGCGTCGTCCCCATGGCGTTCAGGGCGCGCACCAGCTCCCCGATCGTGACGTTCTGCTCGATCACGCTCAGATGGCTCTTCTCCTCGAAAGTCTCGATCTCCGTATTCTGCAGCCGCGCGGTCTCCCCCTGCGAGAAGGGAGCCGGCTGCGACACCTGATTCGTCCGATTCACGACGACGGTCAGGTTGCCGTGAGAGACGGCGACCGTGCCGATCCGGACCGCATCCCCCATCACGACCGTTCCGGTCCGCTCGTTCAGGATGATCCGGGCCTTCCGGTCCGGAGCGATGTCGAGCATTTCGACCCGGGCCAGGAACCCGACGACATCCCCGCGAAACGCCTCCGGAATCGTGATGTCGAGTGTCCCGGAATCCCGGGCCCTG
Organism: Deltaproteobacteria bacterium; assembly: GCA_011051925.1. Taxonomy (GTDB): domain Bacteria; phylum Myxococcota_A; class UBA9160; order UBA9160; family UBA4427; genus UBA4427. The sequence goes on along the minus strand of DRKE01000284.1, from coordinate 11,230 downwards.
GCGACGGTCTGCGAAAAGGCCTGATTGATGCTGTCCGCGGTTCTCATGGCGGTCGTGAAGTCGGGCTCGTGAAGCGCGATCTCGAACTCCCGCTTGCCCGCCAGCGAGTAACCGACCTCGCGTTCGACGATGGCGCCACCGACCAGGGTTCCGACCGTCGGATGGTTCTGGGAGACCGAGGCGCCGCCGCCTTCGACCGAGAATCCACCGATCGAGATCGCTCCCTGCGCGATCGCGTAGATCTCACCATCGTTTCCTCGAAGCGGCGTCATCAGCAACATCCCGCCATCCAGGCTCTTGGCGTCGCCGATCGACGAAACGACGGCGTTGATCGTGCTCCCCGCACGGGCGAAGGGCGGAAGGCTGGCCGTCACCATCACCGCCGCCACGTTCTTGACACGGATCAGGTCGGGCCCCACTGCGATTCCCATCCGAGCCAGGAGGCTCTTGAGGGATTGCGTCGTGAACAGCGTTCGGGACTTGTCTCCGGTTCCCTGGAGACCCACCACGAGTCCGTATCCGATGATCTGATTCGGCCGGACACCCTTGACCGATGCCATGTCCTTGAGACGCGCCGCTTCGGCGGGCTCCGTGAACAAGAGGATCACGAGGATCCCGATCACGCAGAGCAGGCGCGGCGAAGTCGGGTCGATCCTGGCGCGTTCTGGACGCATCAGAACGGATAGATCCAGTCGATCAGGCGGCTCATCCAACCCGGTCGCTGTTTGTCGTCGAGCGCGCCGAGCCCGTCGTAGGCGAGACGCATCTCGGCAACCGAGTTCGAAAGGACCTGGTTCTCGATCGTCAGATCCTCGCGCCGGACGAGTCCCTCGAGCGAGATGTACTGCGCCTCGTGATTCACGACCACCGAACGGCGTCCGCGGATGTGCAGGAGACCGTTCGACAGGACTCCGATCACCCGGCAGGTGATGACACCGGTGAATCGGCCGCTACGGCTGGTGGTCCCCTCTCCCGTGAAATCGTTCTTGAGCGCGCCCTGGACGAAGTTGACCGGCGTTCCCTCGGCCACGGTCGTGCCGGGATTATCGAATCCGAAGATCCTGAGCAGGCCTCGAATCGGACTCGTGATCAGTTTCTGGAAGCCGACCTGGGAGGAAAGGGAGACATCGACCTTTCGGTCCCCGGTCGTTTCCGTCTTCGCGTCGCCCTGAGCCTGGGTCTGCTCGATGATCACGACCGTGACCAGGTCACCGACCCGTGAGGCCTTCTCGTCGAAGAACAGGAACGATCCCGACGGGGTGGCACCCCGCCAGATCGAGCCCTCACTGGGCGTCGAGATTTCGGCCGTCTCGATCGATTCGTAGTTCATCGGGACCCGCGCCTCTCGCAGAGAGGTTTCCACACACCCCGATGATCCGAGGAGGACGAGACCCACGAGACAGGAGAGTCGACGGACGCGATCAGAACGCGACATGGACCCTCCCCTGGTGATCGACGCGGCCGGAGATCTCGCGTCGCGAATCGAGGTTGCGCACCCGGATCCACTCTCCGGCGGCTCCGGATTCCTCGGCTCTCGCCGCGGCCTGGATCTGCAGCGGACCGCTCTCCAGCACGAGCATGACGCGGTCGCCGCGTTCGACGACGGGGATCCGCTCGAGCTGCGACGAACGAAGCGCCCGATCCTTGCGCACGGAGCGCTTCATCCGCAGCCCCACCACCTCTTCGATCTCCCGGATCACGTCTCCGGCGAGACGATCCTGATCGAGATCCATGTAGGCCAGATCCCGGCTGGACAGGATGTCCCCTCTGCGAAGATCGCGCGTCGGAACGACCACGCGATTCCTGACGCGGACGGTGGTCGAGATCACGCTTCGCTTGACCAATGTCGATCCAGCGTGGAGTGCGACCGTGATGGGGACGCGCCCCCGAAAGGGCGAACGGGAGCGCGTCGAGAACTCGACGCGCAGGGGGCCCGGAAGACGATCCTGATCCAACGCGAAGACCGAGAGCTTCGGGATCTCGATGGCAACCGTGCCCTTGCCTGCGTGGGCCCGCACATAGCGCTCGAGCTCGCCGCGAACGAAGGCCTCCGTATCCTGACCAGCCCGGGTCTGCCCCGCCGCCAGGACCAGCGGGAAGAGGAGGAATGCCAACCGACGAAAGTCGAACCAGCCGAAACGGATCACCTGGAGCTCCTTCACGCGGGGGATGCCGTTCCAGCCGACAACACCCGAAAAAAGATCATTGGGTCAACTGTGCCGCGATCCGCAGCATCTCGTCGCCCGCCTGGATCACGCGGGAACTCACTTCGAAGGCCCGCTGGGCCAGGATCATCTGGACGAGTTCCTCGGCGACTTCGACATTCGAGCCCTCGAGAAAACCCGACGCGACTGCACCGAAGCCATTCTGGTCCGGCGTCCCCGTCTCCGGATCGCCCGAGGCCTCGGTCACTTCGAGAAGATTGCCTCCGACGACCGACAGACCGGCGGGATTCGCGAAACGCGCGAGCTGGATCTGCCCCAGGTTCGTCGGTGTCGCCGAGCCCGGCTGCTGCGCGTTCACCGTGCCGTCGGGCAGGATCGTCACGGAGATCGCGTCGCTCGGGACCGTGATGGTCGGAATCAGCTGATAGCCCTGGGCCGTGACGATATTTCCGTCCCCGTCGAGTTTGAAGGTCCCGTCTCGCGTATAGACCGTGTCGCCGGTGGGTCTCTGGACCTGGAAGAAGCCGAGTCCGTCGATCGCGAGATCGAGCGCGTTCCCCGTCGCGACCCGATCGCCCGACGTGAAGATCGTGTTGATGGCGGAAAGCTGGACGCCATGGCCGACCTGGACCCCCGTCGGCAGGATCGCGCCATCGGAATTCGTCGAACCCGGCGCGCGCAGGGTCTCGTAGAAGAGGTCCTGGAATTCCACGCGGGCTTTCTTGAACCCCGTCGTTCCCACGTTCGCGATGTTGTTGGCGATCGTGTCGATTCGTGCCTGCTGTGCCTCCATTCCGGTGGCGGCCGTGAACAATGCTCTCATCAGCGGATCCCTTCGATCAGTCTCTGTGTGGTTTCATCATCGACCTGCATCGCCCGCAGGTTGGTTTCGTACGCGCGCTGCAATTCGACCAGGGCCGACAATTCCCGCGCGGTCTGTACGTTCGAACCTTCGATCGAGCCCGGAACGAGAAGAAGCTCGTCGACCTCCACCTCGGACGCCTCGGGGGCGGCGCGAAAGAGGCTGTCGCCTTCTCTCGACAGCTTCTGGAGATTCCCGAAATCGACGACCTTCAGTCGACCGAAGACGTTTCCACGACTGTCCGTGACCTGTCCATTCGGAAGGATGCGCGCATCGCCGTCGGGAATCTTGATCGGCCCCGATTCGCCGAGGATCGCATCGCCCTTGGGTGTCGCGAGCTGTCCCTCACGATTGATGCTGAAGTTCCCGGATCGCGTGTATCGTGGCCCTCGGGACGTCTCGACGACGAAAAAACCCGATCCCTTGATCATCGCGTGCAGGGGCGATCCCGTACGCTCCGCCGACCCCTGGGCGAAATCGGTTCCGACGAAATCCGTCTTCACGAATGCACCCATGGGCGCACCCGCGACGGCCCGGCCCCGGGCGTCCCGAAGAGACGTCTCGAAGACGGAGCGGAAGATCGACTCGCTCCGTTTGTAGCCGGGCGTCCCCGCGTTCGCGAGGTTGTTGGACACGACATCGAGATCGCGGACTCTCGCGGCAGCACCCGAAGCCGAAATGTAGGAGTCGCTACCCATCTCTTCCCCGCCTCACGATTCGATCCGGTTCCCGCGTCCGGCGGGAGCCTTCGGAGTCCGTATGAGCAATCGCCGTGCCAGACCTCGAGCCCCGACATCGAGGCAGATTCGAGCTCTCGTCGCTTCTGTTCGAGTAGGGGGCACGGGGGCGGCAAGATCTTCCCGCCCCATCGACCGTTCTGAAACGTCCCATTTCAGCCTGCAAGTCCGGGGTCAGTCACCGACCGTCTGCCACCCACGCGTCCCACCCCGTCTTTCCTCGAGCATGGATTCCGCCAGAAGCCGGAGCCGACGCGCGATGGCCGTGTCCGGCTCTCCGAGAACGACGGGAACCTGGGTCGAGACCGCCCGGGTCATGGCAGGGTCTTCAGGCAGGATGCTCCGCAACGCGAGCGGTCTGTCCAGGAAGCGTTCGACCAGGCGGGCCAGGGCCCGGTAGGTCCTCTCCCCTTCCGCGCGATCGGAAGCGCGATTCACGACCAGCTCGATCTCGAGGGAAGGACGTCTCTCCCAGAGTCGCTTCGCCGTCGCATAGGCGTCCGCCAGGCTGGTGGGCTCGGGTGTCGCGACGAGCCATACGGGGTCACAAGCGCCCGCGAGGTCCAATACGTCCTCTCCGATCCCGGCGCCGAGATCGAGGACCGTGAGATCCCTCGAGGCCACAACCGCTTCGAGTCCCTCCGCGGGCCGGCCGAGGGCCGCATCCCGGATGCGACGGGCCACTTCCCCGCCGCGACCGGCCACGATGACCTCGACGCCACTCGGAGCCCGACACACGACTTGTTCCAACGACACGATCCCGCGACACCACTGCGCGAGATCGTGCCGCGGAAGGAGGCCCATCAACAGATCCGCATTCGCCAATCCGAGATCTCCGTCCACGAGGATCGTGCGGGCCCCGGTCCGTGCCGCCGATGTCGCCAGATTGATGGCCAGGGCGCTCTTTCCGACGCCTCCCTTCCCGCTGACGATCCCGAGAATCCGGGGACGCGTCGTTCCCCTGCGGGCCGTCATTCGCCGCGCCAGCCCCTGGGCCTGGTGGAGAGTCATGCTGCCTCCCCGACTGCCGCCCGAGCCAACACGTCGGCTTCGACGGGATGCAGGTCTTCGGGAACGCGCTGACCCGTGCCGATCCAGCACAGCTTCGGACAATCCTCGTCCAGGACGAGATTGGCCGCATCGACGAGGGAATCGCATTCGTCCGTCTTCGCGAAGATGATCCGGTCGGGCGCCATCGGTGCGAAGCGCGCGAGCTGCGCTCGCTGGACCTCCCTTCGCGAGGTCGCGTCGAGCACGAGTTCGACCGAGACCTTCGGCCCCAGCGCGTCGCGAAGCGCAGACACGGCCTCGAAGCCTTCCCGGGCATCCCTCCCCCGCCCCGCCGTATCGACCAGGACCGCATGTCCCCGGTAGCGTTCCATGACCCCCGGAAGCTCCGAGAATCGGGCGGCTTCTTCGAAGGGAGAGTCGAGAAGCGCCGCGTAGCGTCGAAGCTGTTCGGCCGCCCCGATCCGGAAACGATCGAGCGAAATGAGTGCGACCTCACGCTCACCCTCTTCGTTTCGAGCCGCCAGCTTCGCGAGGGTCGTCGTCTTGCCGACCCCCGGAGCACCGACGAGGATCCGCACGCCAGCCTCCTCGTCCTCGCGTGGCGGCGACAGCTTCGCCTCGATCTTCTTCTCGAGATGCTTCCGGAGCACTCCTTTTTCCGGTTCCAGGTGGCCGGATGTCTTCCGGCATTCCGCCACGAGAGCGGTCGCGTGGACCCAGTCGAGACCCGACCGGACGAGCGACGCCACGACCGGGTCGGCCTCGTCGCGGACCCGCGATCCGAGCAGACCGTTCAGGGCCAGGCGCAGGCCCCGCAATTCGCCGCGGACCTCCTCCTCGAACTGCTCCCAGCGACGAAGATGCGCACCCGCCCCGTTCCTTCCCGCGACCCCCGACCCACCGCCCGTGATCGGGTCGACCCGTTGCGCCGCTCCGGGAATCCCGGAATCGACCCCCCCGCTTCCGGAAAGGGCCGCAGGGCCCGCATCGCGTTCCCTCGCGGCCTGGACCTCGACCACGGTCCTCGACATCAGGCCGAAGGCCTGGCGCCCCCGACGAATCGTTCTCGAAGAAAGGATCAGGGCTTCGGGGCCGAGCTCCGCTTTGACGCGAGCCAATGCTTCCGCCATCGTCGACGCCTCGAATCGCTTAATGTGCATCGGATTCGAGCCTCACCGTGCCCATCGAAACGACCTGGACGCCTCCGGGCAGCTCGCCATGGGAGAGAACGGCCATTCTCGGAAGGAATCGTGCAATGATCTGACGCAGGGGCGCGCGGATGCTCTGGGTCGCCAGCAGGACGGGTCCCGATCCGTCACTTCCCAACCCCAGCGAATCGACGACCCGCTGTACCCCGCGCACGAGCCCGTCGAGCGTCACGGGATCGACGGCCAGGAAGGAGCCGCTCTCGGATCGTTGCACGACGCTTCGTAGATGCTCCTCGAGCTCCGGAGCGAGGGTGATGACGGGAAGCTTCCCGTCCTCTTCGAGATAGGGACGGGTGATCGAACGCCCGAGCCTTTCCCGGACGAGATCCGTCAACAGGTCGGGATCCTGGATCTTTCCCGCATGTTCGGCCAGCGTATCGAGAATCGTGCCCAGATCGCGGATCGACACCCTTTCCGCGAGCAGGGAGCGAAGCGTCCTGTGGAGAAGCGAAAGACTCACGATTCCCGGCACGATCTCCTCGACGATCTTGGGCGAGTCCTCGCTGAACTGATCGAGCAGGTCCTGGACCCGGCGACGGGTGAGCAGCTCGACCGCATGGTTCCGCACGACCTCCGACAGATGGGTCGAAAGCGCCGTCGAAGCATCGACGACCGCATAGCCTGCCGCGGAAGCGCGATCCCGTTCCCGCTCCTCGATCCAACGGGCGGGCAACCCGAAGGCCGGGTCCACCGTCGGAATCCCCGGAATCTCCTCGGCATCGTCGCCCGGGGCGATCGCGAGCGCCCGGCCCTGCGGAATCTCGCTTCGTGCCACTTCTTCTCCACGCACACGAACCGAGTAGCCACCCGACGGGAGATCGAGATTGTCCCGGATATGGATGAGGGGAACGATGAAGCCGAGCTCCGAAGCGAGCTGTCGGCGCGTGGCCCGGATCCTCGAGAGCAACTCCCCTCCGCGCTTCTCGTCGACGAGGGGAATCAGCCCGTATCCGATCTCGAGTTCCAGATCATCGAGGGTCAGCGCTTCCCGGATCCGCTCCTCCTCGGTGGGCGGAGCGATCTCGGTCGTTTCGACGGCGACCTCCGACTCCTTTTCCAACGGCTTCACCAACATCGCGAGCGCTCCCGCGCCCGCCGACAGGACCGCGAAGGGCACGAAGGGAAGACCCGGAACGATCGCCATCACGCCGAGCATGGCCGCGACCATCCCCATCGCCCGAGGCTGGAGGATCACCTGGTCCCGCAGCTCACTCGAAAGCGAATCCCCCGCTCCCGCCCGACTGACGATCACGCCCGCGGAGGCCGAGACGATCAGCGCCGGAACCTGGCTGACGAGACCATCCCCGACCGTCAGCGTCGTGTAGGTCCGGGCCGCCTCCACCAGCGGCATCCCCTCCTGGAAGACGCCGACGGCCAGCCCCCCCACGAGATTGATCAGCATGATGACGATGCCCGCGATCGCATCGCCCTTGACGAATTTGCTCGCACCGTCCATCGCACCGTAGAAATCCGACTCCCGCTGGACCTCGATCCGCCGTCTCCTTGCTTCGGCGTCGTCGATCACGCCCTGATTCAGGTCGGCGTCGATGGCCATCTGTTTTCCGGGCATCGCATCGAGGGTGAAGCGCGCTGCGACCTCGGCGATGCGTCCCGCGCCCTTGGTGATGACGACCATGTTGATGATCACGAAGATCAGGAAGATCACGATGCCGATCGCATAGTTCCCGCCGACGGTGAACTCTCCGAATGCCTGGATCACATGGCCCGCCGCATCCGCTCCGGAATTTCCGTTCAGCAGGATCAGGCGCGTGCTTCCGACGTTCAGCCCGAGGCGCATCAGCGTCATGATCAGGAGCAGCGACGGAAACACCGAGAAATCCAGCGGACGTTCGACGAAGAGCGCCAGAAGGAGGACGAGCAGACCGAGCGTCAGCGACAACGACAGGAAGAAGTCCAGCACCGCTGCGGGAAGCGGAACGACCAGCAGCGCCATGATGAAGAAGAACGAGGTACCGAGCAGGGCCTGACCCAGCGGAATCTTCATCAGGCGGCCCTCCAGCGTTCACCCTGCCGGGGGTCGAGCTTGTAGACGTAGGCGAGGACTTCGGCCACGGCCTGATAGAGATCCTCGGGGATCTCGCGGTCGACCTTCGCCGTCTTGTAGAGAAGTTGCGCGACGGGTGGATTCTCCACGATCGGAATGCCCAGCTCCTCGGCGCGGTGCCGTATGCGAAGCGCGACATGGTTCCTACCCTTGGCGAGAACCTTCGGAGACGCCTGGACCTCCGGTCGATATTGCAGCGCGACCGCGTAGTGGGTCGGATTGACGACGACGACGTCGGCTTCAGCGACCGCTTCGAACATCCGCTGCTGGGCCGCCTCTCGCTGGATCTGGCGGATCCGGCTCTTGACCTTCGGGTCGCCCTCCCTCTGTTTCGTCTCGTCCCGGACTTCCTGCTTCGTCATCCGCAACTTCTTCTCGTGCTGCCACCGCTGCCAGACGTAGTCGATGACCGCGAAGACGCCGAAAAGGGCCAGGATGACCCACATGGCGAGCTCCAGGAGACGCCCCCCGACCCGAAGCGTCTCGACCAGATCGGCCCCCATCAACGTGAAGACCTCGGGCAGGGCCGGCCCGATGACCCACCACAGGATCACGACCACGACGGAGAGGCGCAGGATGGCCTTTGCCAGTTCGTAGAGCCGGTCCAGGCTGAACATGCGTTTCATGCCCGAAAGGGGATTCATCTTCTCGAACTTGAAGGCCAGGGCTTCCGCCGACACGAGCCATCCGATCTGGACGACATTCGACGCCATCCCCACGACCATGAAGAGCAACGCGAACGGTGCCAACGCGAGGCCCATCACGAACCCGAGGTGGAGCAGGACCGCATGATAGTCCGCGAGGCTGTCAGGCTGGATCAACAGACCGCCCCAGGCCTGCTGCGCGAGTTCTCCGATCATGCGACCGAGTCGCGCACCCAGGGGCGAGGCCATCCCCGCCAGGGCGGCCGTCAGGAGAAGGACCGTGGACACGTCCCGACTCTGGGGGACCTGTCCCTTCTTCCGTGCATCCTCCTTCTTCTTGGGCGTCGCCGCCTCCGTCTTTTCGGCGTCATCCGCCATCGATGCCCCCGATCACGATTCCGAAGACCCGACTCGGCCAGAATTCGATGATGTCCTTGAAGGCGTGGACGTAGTCTCCGGCGCCCAGGCCGACGATGAGAAGAAGCATGCCCACGTGGAGGGGTAGATTCGCGATCAGCAGGTTCAGCTGAGGCATCGCCCGCCCCAGCAGACCGGTCGCGACGTTCTGCACGAAGATCGCGACGGTGATCGGAGCCGCGAGCTTGAACGCGACCTCCCAGACGACGCTTCCCAACTTCGCGACGGAGAGGAAGGCTTCCGGATCGGGCAGCCCACCCCCGATCGGCAGAGCCGCGAAAGATGCCGCGATTCCCCGGATCAATTCGTGGTGACCGCCGATCACGAGAAAGATCACCATCGCGAAGGTATTGAAGGCCATGCCGATCGCGACGGACGAAGCGCCCGACGTCGGATCCAGGCTCCGTGCCGCACCGAGCCCCCCCTGGATCGCCACGAACTCGCCGAGCTGCAGGATGGCAGCGAAGATCAAGCCCGACCCGATGCCCACGGTCAATCCGATCATCACTTCGGTCCCGACCGCCATGCAGATCGTCAGGGCGTCCCAATCCGTCCCGGCCAGGGCGCCCACCCCGACCGGAGCGGCCACCCACGCGATCATCAGCGAGCCGATGATCCGGATCCGGGGGCTGAGCGCCGGATGGCTGAAGATCGGTCCCGAGATCATCATCACGAGTACCCGGATGCTCCCGAGCAACGCATACAAGACGGGCATCAGCCCGATTTCGACGGTCACGGCCCACCTTGACTCGCGATGACATGCATGATCCGACCGTTGAATTCCATCATGGTCCTCATCATCCACGGAAAGAGCGCACCGAAGACGGCGAAGACGGCGACGATCTTCGGAACGAAGGTCAGGGTCTGTTCGTTGATCTGCGTGGCCGCCTGGAAGACCGCGATCAGGAGCCCGATGGCCAGCCCCGTGAACAGGGACGGTGAAGCGACGATCAGGGTCGTGATCATCATGTCCTGGAGAATCGTGGTGATCTGTTCGAGAGACATGGCTTTCCTATTGCAGGCCCGAGACCAGGGCCGAGAGGGTGAGATTCCAGCCGTCGACCAGGACGAAGAGCATGAGTTTGAAGGGCAACGCGATCATGACCGGTGGAAGCATGATCATGCCGAGGGAGATCAACATGGAAGCGATCACGAGATCCACCACGAGGAAGGGGAGGTAGATCATGAACCCGATCTCGAAAGCCGTTCGGATCTCGCTGATCATGAAGGCCGGCATCAGGACCGGAAGGGGGATCTGATCGACGTCGTCCGGTGGCGGTCCTCCCCGCATCTCGACGAAGAGCGAGAGATCCTCCTCCCGCGTGTGGTCCAGGAGATATCCCCGAATCGGCGCGAGCCCTCGCGTGATCGCTTCGTCGCCGCCGATCTCCTCGGCCATGTACGGTTTGACGGAATCCTCGTAGATCGCCTCACCGACCGGGGTCATCACGTAGACCGTCGTCAGCAGCGCCAGACCGACCAGGACCTGGTTCGGTGGCAGGGTCGCGGTGCCCACCGCCTGCCGCAGCAGGGCCAGGACGATCAGGATCCGCGTGAAACAGGTCGCCATCAGCAGGATCGAAGGCGCGACCGAGATCGCCGTCAGCACCAGAACGATCTTCAGCGTATCCGAGAGCTGATCCGGCGCCGTGGCCCCGTTGATCGAGACCGAGAGGAGTGGCCCCGACGCGCTTCCACCCGCGGTGCCCTGCTGCGCCATGGCATCCGGCGCACCCAGCACGATCCCGAAGACCACGAGAATCCACGCGACACCCGACCAGGTACCGAGGACGTTCAGCAGCCTGGGGCGCGTCCTCCTCTCGACCCGCCCCGCCCCGGTCTCGCCGCCCTCCTCCGCGACCTGGGGCGCGTCCGCAGGCAGTCGTGCCAGGCGATGGATGCCCGCCTCGCTGACGCCGAGCAGCAGTCGGCTTCCATCGACTTCGACGAGATGGAGGCGTTGCTTCATCCCCAATGGCGTCGTCTCGACGATCCTGATTCGTGGGGCAGCCTGGGCTCCGCGCGAGACCCCGCCCAGGCGCACGATGAGCGTACGCAGGAGCACGATGGCCCCGAGTACGACACAGAGCGCGGCGATCGTCTCGAACATGGATCCTCCCT
>DRKE01000283.1 GCA_011051925.1 Deltaproteobacteria bacterium | reverse complement strand
GGGGCGGGGCACCGCGTCGGATCGGGGTCAGGACTGGGCCTTCTGGCGTTCCCGCAGCTCCTGGAGCATGGCCTTGAATCCCGCGTTCCCCGCCTCGAAGGTCAGGGCCATCTGGATGTTCTGGATCGCGCCTGCCAGGTTGCCCGCCTTGAGATCGGCTTCGGCTTTTCCGTGGAACTGTCGTCCCTGGGCGGTGGCTCCGCTGCGTTCGGCCTTGCGTTGTTCCGCGTGGGCGCTCCGGGCTTCGGCGAGCTGGATGCGGAGGCAGCTCCCCTCCGCGATCCGCGCGTCGTACGCCTTTCGGCGACGGGCATCCCGCAGGACGCAATAGGCCTCGGTGATCCGCTTGGAGATCTGTTCGCAGCGTGCTCGGAGTTCGTCGTCCAGATCCCGGTTCGCATCGGGATGGAAATTCCTGGAGGACACGTGGAAGGCCCTGCGGATCTCGGCGGAACTCGCGTCGGCCTCGACGTTGAGAAGCTGGTAGTAGTCCAGCTCGTCCATGATCCTGGACAAAGCCGTGATTTCAAGAGGATCGATGGAGGGACGCGTCACGGCGAACTACTTCTCTTCTTCGGTGAGCTCGATTTCCGGCATGGAGAGATCCTTGCCCGATGTTTCGAAGAATCCGTCGTCTTCCTGGGCCGGAGCCTCGTCGATCGGCGTGTCGAGGGAGATCGCGTCGTCCCCGGCCTCCCCCGCCAGCCGGCTCAGCTCCTCGTCGTCGAGCAGATCGAGTTCGGCGTCTTCGCCGCCCGAGCCCAACCCGAGGTCGGCCAGGTCGTCTTCGGGCCGGCCGACCGAGAGATCTTCCGAGCCGTCCCCGAAGAGCGAGGCCGCTTCCGGCGTCGATCCCGCTCCAGCGGGCGGGGGTGTCGCGGGACCCGAAGGATCGGGCCCTGCATCGCCTGCCGGGGCTGCGGGCGCCGCCACGAGATCCGTCGCTCCAGCGGTGGCGACCCGCCCGGCGACGTCGTTCTCGATGATCTTCTCGATCTGCTCCTCCTCGAGGCCCGAGGAGAGCGTGATCTGGGTCGAAGCGGCCTGGCCGGTCGCCTGATCCGAGGCCGTGACGTTCACGATCCCGTCGGCGTCGATCTCGAAGGTGACATCGATCTTCACGTCGGATCGAGGTCCCTTCTCGAATCCGGAGAATTCGAACTGACCCAGCAGGGCGTTGTCCTCGGCGATCCGATGGTCGCCCTGGTAGACCCGGATCTGGACGGATTCCTGGTGGTCCTGGAAGGTCGTGAAGGTCCGGGTCTGCTCGATCGGGACGGGGGTGTTGCGCTCGATCACGGGCTCGGCGAGTCCGCCCGCGACGCCGATCCGGAGGTCGAGGGGGGTCACGTCGAGGAGCATCGCGTCCTGGGCTTCGCCGACGAGCGATGCCGCATGGATGGCGGCCCCCATGGCGACGACTTCGTCGGGGTCGACGTCGATCCGGGGCTCCTGCTGGAAGTAGTGCGCCACGGCCTCCCGGATGACCGACAGCCGGGTCGGCCCGCCGACGAGGATCACGCCGTCGAGATCACGAACGGTGAGATCCGATTGCTGCATCGCTTCGTCACAGACCTTGAAGGTCCGCTGGATCAGGTCCTGGACCAGCGTTGCGAATTCCGCCCGGGTGATCGTGCGTTCGAGACCGAGGGTCTCGCCTGCCTCGTTGGTGAGGACGTCCTCGATCTCGATGGAGGCCTCTTCGTCGATCGAAAGCTGCTTCTTCGCGTTCTCGGCCGCGAGCTTCAGCTTCTCGAAGGCGAAGGGGTCGTTGCGGGGGTTGATCCCATGCTTCGCGACGAACTCGTCGGCGAGAAGGTCGATGATGCGGTCGTCGAAATCGTCGCCGCCCAGGAAGGTATCGCCGCAGGTCGCGAGGACCTCGAAGATGTCCTTTCCGATCTCGAGAACCGAGATGTCGAAGGTGCCACCGCCGAGATCGTAGATCGCGACGCGCTGGTTCAGGCCCATGCCGAAGCCGTAGGCGAGGGCGGCCGCGGTCGGCTCGTTGAGGATGCGCAGGACCTCGAGACCGGCGATCCGCCCGGCGTCCTTGGTCGCCTGGCGCTGGTTGTCGTTGAAATAGGCCGGGACGGTGATGACGGCCTTCGTGACCTTCTCTCCCGTGTGGTGCTCGGCGATCTGCTTCATCTCGCGCAGCACCATCGCCGAGATCTCCGGCAGGGAGAACTCCTCGTCGCGGATCTCGATGCGGACGCCGTGATTCGGGGCTTCGACGATCTCGAAGGCATAGATCGCCTGGGCCTTCTTGACCTCTTCCGAGAAGTAGTAGCGGCCGATCAGCCGCTTGGCCGAGCTGACCGTATGCGCGGGGGAATGGATCACCTTGACCTTCGCCGAGTTCCCCACCTCGACGCTTCCGTCTTCGTGGAAATGGACCACGCTGGCCGAGGTCCGCTCGCCGAAGGCATTCGGCAAGACCTCGACCTCGCCGCCGCGCATCAGCGCGACACAGGTATTGCTCGTTCCCAGGTCGATTCCTACGGCGATTTCCGCCATGCCCGATGCTCCTCGTATCGTCCCGCTTTCCCTGAAGGTCCGGGTCCCACTCGGCCGGCCCGGTCGGCTCTGGTCCGCTGTCCCGGTCTGCCATCCCGACCGACACCCTCCGGGGAAGGGCCGGCCTCGGCCGTTGCTTCCTGCGTATCGGTCGGGACGCAGCTCGACTGAACGGCCCAGAGCGAGGTCTTTGCCCGGCAACGCGAAGTCCCGGGCCGCCCGGATGGCTCGGGGCCGGGGCTGTGTGCTACTTCGAGCGGGGGAGCCCCGGAAAGGGGCCGTTGCGGCAGGAGAATCGATGTCCGGACACTCGAAATGGTCCACGATCAAGCGCAAGAAGGGCGCGCTCGACGCCAAGCGCGGGAAGATCTTCACGAAGCTGATCCGGGAGTTGCAGACCGCCGCCCGGATCGGCGGGGGGGACCCTGATTCCAATCCGCGTCTGCGCCTCGTGATCGACAAGGCCAAGGCGGCCAACATGCCCAAGGACAACATCCAGCGGGCCATCCAGAAGGGAATCGGGGGGGGCGAGGGCGAGGCCTTCGAAGAGGCCGTGTACGAAGGCTACGGGCCGGGGGGGACGGCGATCCTGATCGAGACCCTGTCGGACAACAAGAATCGGACCGTGGGTGATGTCCGGCATGCCCTCTCGAAACACGGCGGCAATCTCGGCGCGTCGGGTTGCGTGGCCTATCTGTTCGAGAAGCGGGGCCTGTTGGTCTACGAGGGGGAGGACCTCGATACGGATGCGCTGCTCGAAGCGGCACTCGAGGCGGGTGCCGAAGACGTCATCGAGGGCGATGGCCAGTGTGAGGTGGTGACCGCCCCTTCGGATTTCCACTCGGTCCAGAATGCTCTCGCCGGTCGGGGGTTCGAGGCGGTGACGGCCGAACTCACGATGGCGCCCTCGACGACCGTCAAGCTCGCCGGCAAGGAGGCGGAACAGATGCTGCGCCTGGCCGAGGCCCTCGAGGATCTGGACGATGTCCAGAACTTCCATGCCAACTTCGACATTGCGGAAGAGGAGTTGGAGAGCCTCCTCTAGCGATGGGGAATCGCCTGATCGAAGCATGCGCCGGAAGGATGCCTGGACGGCGATGGGAGTGGCTGCGTCCGCGGCCTGCTAGGATGGGATCAGGGAGGGCGTGGGAATGCGGATCCTGGGGGTGGATCCTGGTTCCGGTGCAACCGGTTTCGGTCTGATCGAGCGGAGGGGGCACACGGTCTTCCATCTGTGTCATGGCGTCCTGCGCCCGCCATCCTCGGCGACGCTGCCCGAGCGCCTTCGATTCCTTCACGCCCGGCTGCTCGCGATCATCGAGGCCGAGGCGCCCCGGGTCGCGGTCGTCGAGCGGGTCTTTCTCGCCAGCAATCCGCATTCGGCGCTCGTGCTGGGACAGGCACGGGGCGCGCTGCTCGCGAGTCTCGGGGCCGGGGGGATCCGGGTGGCGGAGCTGGCCGCGCGCCAGGTCAAGAAATCGATCACGGGCAATGGCGCGGCGGACAAGGCCCAGATGCAGGCGATGGTCCAGCGACTGCTCTCGCTCGAGGTCGCGCCCCCCACCGATGCGGCCGACGCGCTCGCGCTGGCACTTACCTACGCCCAGGCCGGTCCCCTCGCGGAGCTTCCGGTTCGTGGTCGGCGCCGGAGCCGCCGGCGCGCGATGACCGGACTCGTGCTGGGGAGAACGCGATGATCGCCTGGCTCGAAGGGGTCCTTCGGGAGAAGGCACCGACGCGGATCGTGCTCGACGTCCGCGGAGTCGGCTACGAGCTGCTCGTTCCGCTCTCGACCTTCGATGCGCTGCCCGATCCGGGAAAGACCGTGTCGCTCCTCGTCCACACGGCGGTTCGCGAGGACGCGATCCAGCTCTTCGGATTCGCGAGTTCCCTCGAGAAGGAGCTCTTCCATCTGCTGCGCAAGGCGAGCCGCGTCGGCCCGAAACTCGCCCAATCGATCCTTTCGGGCATGGAGCCCCTGCGCCTGCTGCAGCTGTTGCGAGACGCCGACGCGAAGGGCCTGCGCAAGGCGCCGGGCGTCGGTCCGAAGCTGGCGGAGCGGATCGTCGTCGAATTGCGGGACGAGGCCGAGAAGCTGGCCGGACGCCTCGGGACGGCCGGGGCTGCGAGCGGGCCGGGAACGCTTCCGGGCGTGGAGCCCGGGGAGGAGCTGCTGTCCGCCCTGGTGAACCTGGGCTACCCGCGGAGCCAGGCGGAGCGGGTCGTCGAATCGGCGCTGGCCGAGGCGGACCGGGATTCGAGTCTCGAGGAGTTGATCCGGGTGGCGTTGCGTCGCCTGGCGCGCTGAGCGGGAACCGCAGGGTTCCGGGGCAGCGGTCGGCTCGGCTGACGGGGGAGTGGAGACGATGGGGGACGACGGGTGACGGGGGCGGCTGACGATCGAGGCGAGCTGAGCCTGGGGCGACGTCCGGAGGAGCGGAGTGCCGAGGAGTCCCTGAGGCCCCGGAATCTCGGTGAGATGATCGGGCAGGAGCGCCTGCGGGAGAATCTCAGTGTCTTCGTCCAGGCCGCGCGCGCGCGCGACGAGCCCCTCGATCACGTGCTCTTCCACGGGCCGCCGGGATTGGGCAAGACCTCGCTCGCGCGGATCGTGGCGGCCGAACTCGACGCCCAGTTTCGTGCGACGAGTGGCCCGGCGATCGAAAGGCCCGGGGATCTCGCCGCGCTGCTCTCGAACGTCGAACCGGGAGACGTGCTCTTCATCGACGAGATCCATCGGCTCTCGCCCGCGATCGAGGAGATCCTCTATCCGGCGATGGAGGATTTCCAGCTCGACCTGTTGATCGGCGAAGGGCCGACCGCGCGGTCGATCCGGCTCGATCTGCCACGCTTCACGCTCGTGGGCGCGACGACCCGTGCGGGGCTGCTCACGTCGCCGCTTCGCGATCGTTTCGGCTGGTCGGCGCGGCTCGAATACTACCCGGTCGAGGATCTCGAGCGGATCGTCGTCCGGTCGGGCGGACTTCTCGGCCTCGAACTCGAGGGCAAGGCCGCCCACGAGGTTGCGCGCCGAGCCCGGGGTACGCCGCGGATCGCCAACCGGCTGCTCCGGCGGGTCCGGGATTTCGCGTCGGTCCGCGACGGCGATCCGGGTCGCATCAAGCTCGACACGGCCCGATTCGCCCTCGGGCGCCTCGATGTCGATGAAGCGGGGTTCGATGGTCTCGACCGCTCCTTCCTGTCGACCCTCGTCGAAAAATTCGGTGGAGGGCCGGTCGGTCTCGAGACCCTGGCAGCGGCCGTTGGCGAGGACAAGGGCACGCTCGAGGACGTGGTGGAGCCCTATCTGATCCACTGCGGTTTCCTGACCCGGACGCCGCGCGGGCGTGTCGCGACGCCCCATGCCTACGCGCATCTGGGATTGCCTACAGCACCAGGATCCGTTTCGCACTGACGCGCTCGCGATAGGCCGCGTCCCAGCGCATGAGGTTCGGATGGTCCGCTGCCGGTTCGAAGCCGGCCACGCGTCCGAATTGCAGGGCCGCCGCCAGCGTGCAATCCGCGATCGTCGGATGCTCGCCCATCAGGAGGGGGCGACCGTCGGCGAGGCGATCCTCGACGATGGCCAGATGTCGAGGAAGCGGCTCGCGGGCATGCTCGGCGACGGCGGGATCCGGTGGGAGGCCCAGAGGCGAGGCCGTCGCGTGGACGAATTCGGCAATCGGGCGGAGGATGCCCATCTCGATCAAGCGTTCGAGTTCGCGTGTCCTCGCGCGCGACTCGGCCGATGTGCCGATCATCGGCGCCTCGGGGATCCGCTCCTCCAGGTATTCGATGATCGCGAGGGATTCCGTGAGGAAAGTGCCGTCGTCGAGTTCGAGGACCGGGAGTTTCGCCAGCGGGTTGCGAGCGAGATGTTCGGGTGAGCGCTGTTCCTGCTTTCGGAGATCGACCCTCACCTCCTCGATCTCGAATTCGGCTCCGGCCATGCGTTTCTCTGCCAGAAAGAGCCGGACACGGGTCGGATTCGGTGCGACGGGGAAGACGAAGAGCTTCACGAGACGGCCTCCAATGGGTTCGATGACGGATCAGGGGAGGGACCGGACTCGGGTGCCGGAGACGGACTCTCGATCGGAGGTGTCCCGGGGCATCCCGCGCTCACAGGGAATCCCTCCGAGCGTCTCTGGCTCGAGGGCGATCGCGCGGGCGTAGGCGCCCACCCGGCCAGTCGTGAGCTTTCGGACCTTCGTGTGGGGCCAATCGAGCCTCATCGTGAGAACCGCCCGCTGGATCGCGACGATCCATTCGAGTCGCCAGCTCCAGCCCGGGGAGGTGGGGCCCGACAAGCGTCGCGAGAACGTGATTCTGACGAGGGTCGTTCCCGCGACCCGGAAGATCTTCAGCATCCGGTCTGTCTCCGCCCGTCCAGGGTGTCGATCGCGAGGCTCCAGTGTCGATTTTTTCGGCCTCGGTGTAAATACCGATCGTGCGAAGCGTCCAGAAGGTCGATCGCGGATAGTCAGGAACGGATCTCCCGGAGGTCGGCCGATTCAGGCTCGAAGGGCGGGAGCATGGAGTTCGATCGATGATCCAGAGAGAGCACGTGACGGATACCCACCAGAAGGCGCTGCGCGTCAACCTCGACAACCGACGCTACGGGACCTTCGCGGAGATCGGGGCTGGCCAGGAAGTCGCACGCTGGTTCTTCCGCGTGGGCGGCGCGGCGGGAACGATCTCGAAGACGATCTCGGCCTACGACATGAAGGTGAGCGATGCGATCTACGGCGAATGCAGCCGCTATGTCTCCCGCGATCGCCTCGACGCCATGCTCGAACACGAACACCAGCTGAATCTCGAACGCCTGACCCGGGTCCGGGGCGATGACACGGCCTTCTTCGCGTTCGCGGATACCGTCGTGGCGCAGAACTATCGTGGGACGAATCATTGTCATGGCTGGCTCGGAATCCGGTTCCAGAGCCGTCCGCATGACGAGGACAACCAGATCGTACTGCACCTCATCATGAAGGACGGCGAGAACACCCTGCAACAGGAGGCGCTCGGAATCGTCGGCGTGAATCTCGTCTACGGCGCCTGCTTCCTCTACAACGAGCCCGAATTGCTGCTCGAATCCCTGCTCGACGGACTGACGACCGATCGGATCGAGATCGACATGATCGATTTTTCGGGCATCGAGTTCCGCCAGCTGGACAAGCGCGTCATGAGCCTTCGACTCGTCCAGATGGGACTCAGCAAGGCCGCGATGTTCGGCCCGGACGGAGAGGTCATCCAGCCCGCCGACGCCCTGCGAAAGAAACCCATCCTGGTCGAGCGGGGAAGCTTTCGGCCGGTCTGCCACGTGAATCTCGACATGGTCCGTGCGGCACGGGAGGCGTTCTCCGCCGCGGACGATGTCGATGCGGAGGAGGTCGTCGAGATCATGGAGATCACGATGAGCAACCTCCGCAAGGACGGCGACATCGATCTGCGGGATTTCCTGGCGCGCGCCGATCTGCTCGGCGCGGTCGGCAAGACCGTCCTGATTTCCGACTACTACGAGTATTTCCGTCTCGGCGAGTACCTGCGCCACTACACGACCGAGCCCGTCGCGATCACGATGGGTGGCATGAGCCTCCAGGAGCTCTTCGACGAGAAACACTACACGTCGCTCGACGGAGGGATTCTCGAGTCCTTCGGTCGTCTCTTCAAGAACAACCTGCGGCTCTACATCTATCCCTATCTCGATCCGGACACGGGTCGGGTCCTCGATCTCGGGAATCTGAAGGTCGCGAAGGAGCTGCAGCATCTCCTCAAGCATCTGGTGGTGCGCGGAAGGATCATGCCGCTCCAGAATGTCGACGAGGAGTGTCTGCACATCTTCTCGAGGGAGATCCTCAAGAAGATCGCCAGCGGCGACTCCAGCTGGGAGGAGAACGTCCCCGCCGAGGTCTCCAGGCTGATCAAGGAACGGGAGTATTTCCACTACCGGCCATCGCCCGCGCCGGAGCGGTAGTCGTTCGCGGCGGGTGGCGAGCGGGCGGACCAGCGCCCCCGTACCCGTCGGAATCCGGTTCCGGCGGGTACGGGGCACCTTCCTCCTTATTGGAAGAGCAGCTTGAAGCCGATCGTCAGATTGTTGGTGACGCCGCCCTCCGTGTCGCCCAGGAGCACGTCCTCGATCTGGATCGCCGTATTCGGGGACATGTAGAACTCGGCACCTGCCTTGGGCCCGAAAACACCGAGTTCGTCGTTGGCGTCGTCGAACTCGACGAACGCGGCACCGACGACGCCGCCGAGATAGAGCAGGATGTTTTCTTCCGGGCCGAGTGCGTTCGAGTTGACCCGGCCTTGCGCAGAGAGCACCCAGGCGGAGGCGTCGACCGTCGAGAAGACGCCGAAGACGGACAGTCCGCCGCCGAGCTCGAATCGGGCATTCTCGGTCGTGTAGGCGGCCATTCCGCTCAGCAGCAGCGAAGTGGAATCATCGAAGTCGTCGGGTGCCGTCGTCGTGACAGAGAAGGCGGCCGTCGCCGAAACGCGGCCACCGATCCCCACCGCATTCTGCGCACTGGCGGACAGCGGTACGAGGAGCAGGGCGGTCACGGTGATCGCGCCGTGGAGGATTGTTTCTCGTCTCATGCAGGGTTCCTTTCGTCGTCATGGTGGATGACCGCGATCCGACGGAGGGTCCGCCGGGCGGGTCCCGGGTCGGGATGTGGGGGTCAGCGACTCGGGCCGATCTTGAAGGCGATTTCTCCCTCGCCCTCGAGTCGACCCGCCTGGGGACTCTGGCGGGCATGCGTTTCGTTGGTCACGCGGGGCGCGACGTAGGCGCCGATCTCGGTGGCCGTGACATAGCCATCCCGATTCGCATCCGCCTTGCCCCGCAGGGCGTCGAGGAAGCTCCGCGTGAAGACGCCTTCTCCGTCCTGCTCGATCGCCTCCTCGCCCTCGCCGCCGGCGGTGACCATCTGGACCGATCGCAGGCTGGTGATCTTGTTGATGTAGTCGTCTTCGTCGAGACGGACGAGACCGAGGCTGCGCGTGAAGCCGAGGCCGGAATAGCAGGAATCCATCGCGTAGTAGACGTGTTTGGCGGGCAGCCGTTTCGTGAGATCCCGGAGTTTCTGCATGGGAATCGCGGTCGAGAAGACGCCATCGAGCGTCGCGTCGACCGGGATGATGTAGCCGCGCTTCCGCTCCCGGTCGCCCCCCACGGTCTCTGTCTGCCCGTGGCCCGCGAAGAAGACGACGACGAGGTCGTTCTCTCCGACGATCCTCGGGAGCTTCGATCCGAGCAGCTCGAGAATCGCATCCCGCGTGGCATCCCGATCGTAGAGCTCGAGCACCTCGTCGAAGCCGAGTTCGCGCAGCTGCCGGGCGACCTTTTCGGCATCGCTCCGGGCCCCGGACAGGGGACGCCAGTGGACGTATTCGTTCACGCCGATGACCACCGCGATCCGGCGTGCGTAACCGGGTCGATACTTCTTCGGAGGTCGGGACTCCGGAAGGGGAGCGTGGCGCTGGTTGGATTGGGGCAGGGGGGGCGGGGCCGTTGCCGCTTCGGTCCGAGCCTGCCGCTCCGCCTGCTTGACCAGCTTCACGATCTCCGGATGCCGGGCCCGTCGCGCCAGCTGGGCCGCGGTATAGCCCCGGGAGCTGACGACGCCGGGGTCGGCTCCGTGTTCGAGCAGGAGACGGACGATCTCGACCCGACCGTAGGCACTGGCATTGATCAGCGGGGTGTCACCGTCGTATTCCATCGAATCGACGAAAGCACCCCGGCGCAGCAATTCCCGGGCGACTTCGAGATGGCCTTCCGCCGCAGCGAGATGCAGCGCGGAGACGCCGTCCCTTCCCGTCTCGTTGGGGTCGGCGCCCCCGTCGATCAACCGGGCGACCTCGGCGGCATCACCGTCGTGAGCCGCGCGCAGCAGCGCCGACGACTCGGCCGGAAGGGCGGGGCGAGCCAGCAGCAGCACGATCAGGCAGACGAGGCCGCGCAGGGCGCGGCCAGCTTCGCGCGGATCGATCCCGATCCCGCTCGATTCCCATCGGAGGCGGCCTCCGCGAGGACCTCGTACCCTCGTCGCGTTCGTCAATGGAGTCGGAATGTGACTTCTCCTGTTCCGCCGAGGCGACCATAGGCAGGGGTCTGCCGCCCCCCCGTCGCCTGCTCGACCTGATTCGCGACGAACCAGCCGATCTCGCTCGCACTGATCACGTCATCCCCGTTCAGGTTGGCTTCGCCCCGGAGCCCCTGGATCAGGTAGCTCGTGAAGACGCCGCGCCCACCCTCTTCGATCGCCTGCTGCCCTTCGAGTCCGGCGGTGAGGACCTGGACCGAGCTGTTCCGGCTGTCACCCCGGGTGGCCTCGCCCGCCGCTGCCGTCGTGGCCAGACCGCCCGAATAGCAGGCATCGACCGCGTAGTAGACGTGCCGCGCCTCCAGCCGATTCGACAGGTCCCGGATGGTTTCCATCGAGATGCCCGTCACGTAGGGATCCTGGGCACTGCCCTCGGTCGGGATCAGGTAGCCCCGTTTCTCGCCGTTCGGCAGGGTCTCGGTCGCTCCGTGGCCGGCGAAGAAGATGAAGGCGAGATCGTTCTTCGAGGTCTCCTCGCGGAGCTTCTGCCCGACGAGTTCGAGAATCCGCACCCGGGTGGCGTCCTCGTCGTAGAGTTCGTGCACGGTGTCGAATCCGAGGGTGCGGAGCAGTTCCGCCATCTCGCGGGCATCCCGATGGGCACCCTCGAGGTCGTTCAATCGCGCATAGCGGCTGATGCCGATGACGACGGCGATCTTCCGACCGTAGTCCGAGGTGAGTTCGATCGGATTCGCCGACGAGGCGAGGGCCTTCGAGGGCCCCTTCTTCGCCTTCCTCCGTTCGGCGGTGGCCCGCGTGATGTAGGCGGCGATCTCGTCGTGGCCCCGCAGGCTGGCCTCCCGGGCCGCATCGGGCGCTGGCAGCTTCGCACCGAGTTCGATCAGCGCCTTGACCGCCTCGAACTGCCCGGCGCGGGCCGCCTTGGAAAGGGGGGTCGACGGCTTGAGCGCGCGTCGATTGAGCGCGAAATCGGATCCTCCGCGCAATCCGCTGGCGCTACCGCCCGAGAGATTCAGGACGTCGAGGTCGGCACCGAATTCCGCCAGGACCCGGATCACGTCCACATGGCCGGCCCGGGCCGCCACGTGGAGCGGGGTCGAACCGAAATCGTTGTCGACATCGACATCCGCGCCCGCCTCCGCGAGGGCGCGCACGACATCGGCATGCCCCTTCTGGGCAGCGAGGTAGATGGCGGTATTCCCGCCGCGACCGCGCGCATCGAGATCGACGCCGGCGGCGATCAACTCGCGGACCTTTTCGAGATTGCCGCGTTTCGCCTCCCGCGCGAGGGAGGCCGCGACGGAAATGCCGGGACCGAGACAGATCGGCGCGATCGCAAAGACAATGACGAGTTGGAGGAAGGGGCGTTTCATTCACGGACTCGGGGGGGTGGAGACCGCCGCTGCGGGGGGCGGTTCGATGGAGATGCCATTGGCCACGTCTTCCATCAGGAGCCGGACCATTCTTTCCTTGTGTTCACTCGTGTACTCGGCGCTCGAAAAGGTTCCGACATCGTAGGCGGCCGTCGTATGGCTCCGCGCCAGATCGGGGATCCGCTCACGATCGGGATATTGGCCGTCGAGGAAACGGTAGCCCCGGATCTCGCCTACGGTGAAGGGGCCGGAGCTTCCGACTTCGACGAGGATGCGGCCGAAGAATCGGATCGGGACGAATTGCCTTCCGCGATCGAGCTCGCCCTTGAAGGTCGAGAAGGCGATCGGATTTCCGAAACGGTCATGGAGATTGGCATCGAAGCGATAGAACCCGGCCTGTTCGACATCGATCCCGATGTCGACACGGAGGCTTCCGTTCTCGAGGCGGTCCCGGATCTCGCCCGTGAAGCGGGCGGGAATCCGGCCCGGAGGGGTGAAGAAGAAGCGCAGGGTTTCGTCGTAGAAGGCGTCGCGCGCGTATTCGATCCGGGCATCGACGACGATCGGTCCATGATGATCGGCGAAGACCGTCGTATCGAGTTCGGCCACCATCTCATCGCCCTCACGGTGGAAGCGAAGGGGTTCGCGGTCGCCCTCCGGACCGGCGCGACCCTCGCGGACGGCGCTCGCGTCGATCGAGAGCGGGGTGATCGGCGTCTCGCCCCGCTTCGCCCGGATCCGGAGGCGGACGGTCTCGTCGCCCGTGTAGAAGAAATGGTCGGTCGTGAAGAGGATGGAGACGACCTCGTCCGGATTCTCGCTGTAGGTATCGAGGACCCGCCGGTAGTCCTCGTAGCGTCGGTTGGGGTGGAGCAGGTCGTCCTGCGCCGTCGTCAGGCGACCCGTTCCTGGCGGGTCGACGGTCGACGCGAGGTATCGCTGGACGGCGGGCGGAAGCGATTCGCGATCCGCCTCGAGGATCGTCTTCGCCTGGGGTCCGGGCTTCGGGGGCGGGGCTGCGACGTCGATTCCCGGAGGCTTCGGCTGCCGGTCCGTCGGGGCCGATGGGCTTCCGGACAGGAGGAAGAGCAGGCCGAGTCCCACGAGAACGAGGACGAGAAGAGCGACGGGCCCACGCCGGGCGAGAGGTCCACGTGAAGCGGAGGAATCCTGCTCGCCCGGCGCGTCAGCCAATTTCTACCAGCCGAGATTGGAGATGAACTTGTTCTTCATCCCGTAGTGGTCGAGGTCGTAACCCGTGCAGGTCCAGGCCGCGACGTGATTCGTCCACTTCGGGCCCGTGCACATGCTGCTCGTCCCCGTGACCGAGGTGACCGCGCCGGCGGAGTGATAGGCGACGGCACCATCGTCCTCGCCGGGCAGCAGCCAGGACGTGTACCACCAGCCGTCATAGCCGCCGATGTGATAGACGGTCTCGCCGTTGGTGTCGTTGTGGTTGTAGGCGTTCCGGACCTCGCTGCGTCCCAGATGCCCTGAATAGTCGCAGGGGCCGAAGATGTCGGCGAGGAGATTGCCGGAGAGCGCGCTGCCGCCGCCGGCGCCCGCCGAGGTGCCGACCCAGTTGACGTTCCAGTTCGTGCCGGAATTCGCGAAGCGATGCCCCATCACGGCATCCCCGCCACTGTAGTTGATGACATAACAGAGGTTGGATCCCGTGCAGCACTGATCGAGATAGATGCCGAGGGTATGGCTCGCATCCGAGAGGCCACTGTTGTTGGTCTGGACTGCCTTGACGTCGATCGACGTATAGCCGGCCTTGCTGGACATGGCGTCGTTCCATCCCTGGGAACACATTCCGCCGACGTGGAGGATGTAGCGTCCCCCGGAATTGGGAGCGCATCCCGTGTTCGCGTTGCAGACCGGTTGGTAGTCCGCACAGCAGTCGCCGTAGGTCGTGCAGGACGAATCGCAATAGCAGCTATTGGCATTGTTTCCGGCGCCATAGCCGCCACAGGCGCTCACGCAGGTCCCCGCATCGTCTCCGCCCACGCCGGCTTCCGCAGTCGTTGCCCCCACGAGCATCCCGCATGCCAGCACGGTCGCCGCGAGCCCGATCCCCCATCGCCAATGAACCATCGCTTTCCCCTCCATTGTCGTGTCGTGCTTCGAACCCTGATGATCCGACGCCTCGTCGTTGCGACCCGGCCCGACCCTGCTGGCGACCGGGGGACCCGATCGAGATCGAGCACCAGCGGCCGTCGCTTCACCACTCTCGTTCCGACGTGTCGAACGCCGTCGTCTCGGCTGTCCTGGCCTTTTCGACCCCGACCCCGACCCCGACCCCGACCCCGACCTCCACCCGAAGGTTCGGGCTCCGGGAATCGGATCCTGGAACCTCTTCCAGCCCGGAATTCCCGTCCGCAACTCGAATCATCTTACGCAGCATCAGTTCAAGAAAGCAAGTGAATTGGACGGTTCGGAAGTGAAATCGGGAGAAGAGATGAGGTGAAAATCAGTCAAGTCCCGCGGCGGGGCGCGGTGGCGGCTCGAACTGCCAGACGCCGACGGCGGCGCCCGCCCGGTATTCGCCCCGGGCGATGATGCTGCCATCCTCCCGATAGAAGGTCCAGCTTCCGTCTCGTCGCCCCCGATCGTCGAGGGGGCCTTCGGCGCGGGGTCTTCCATCGGGAAAGCGATCGGCGACGCCGGGCGGGCAGGCGAGTTCGGACAGCTTCTTCGCGAGGGCGTCGCGTGCGGGCGCCGTGCAGTAGAAGGTCGCGTCCGCCTGTCGCAGATGCGCATCGCGAAGCGAGGGGCGGAACTCGACTCGCCGGCCATCGCGGACGGCGCGGGCGCGAAGAAGCCCATAACCCGGATGGTAGAAGACATAGCGGAGCGAGTCCGAACGACCGAAGAAGGGCGTCTGCGACGGGCGTTCGAATTCGAAACGTCCCTCGGAATCGGTTCGCGTCATCTCGACCCGATCGACGCGGGGGACATCGGCTCCGATGGCCGAGCGTCCCTCGACCTGGAAGATCCAGGCCCCGGCGATCGGCTCCTGCGTGTCTGCATCCATGGCCGTTCCGACGACGCGGTCCTCGGCGACGGCGCGGGGACCGGCGCCGCAGGCCACCGCGAGCGAGAGCAGCGCGAGGGCGGGCAGGGTCAGGGTCGACCCCCACGCCCATCGCCTCGTTCCCGTTCCGCCGGTCTCCCCGATGGGGTTCTTCGCGGTCGTGCTCTTTCGCTGAGACGGGGTTCGCGTCCTCATTTCGTGGGACCTCTCAGTCGGGGGCGTGTTCCGGGAAACCGTCCCTGGTTGTGGAGAACGAGGAGGGGCTGGTCGGGATCCGTGTCGTTGAACGCGACGATTTCGTCGAGTCCGTCGCCGTCGAGATCCGCGATCCGACTCTCCCCGCTCGGCAGGGGAACGCGCTGACGCCCCAGCACGCGACCGAAGAGGGACTTGCCGGCCGCGATCGATCCCAGTCGGAAGCCGATCTCGTCATCGCTGCGCGCGACGAAGAGATCCTGGATGCCGTCCCCGTTCCAGTCTCCGAGGCTCGGGATGAGTCCCGAGATCCGACCCTCCCCGAAATCGAGGTGGAACGAGAAGTCGTCTTCGAAGATCGTCCGCGTTCCACCAGGCGATTCCGGGTCGAGCACGAGGACCCGCAGCCGGGTTTCCGCGGAGCGCGTCACGAGCACCCGGATCATCTGCACGATTCCGAATGCCATCGTCGTCTCGATGATCTCCTCGCTGCCATTGCCGTCGATGTCGACGAAGTTGAACCCCGAGAACCCGCCTTCGGTCTCGCGCACGGCGTCGGGTCGTTTCGCGAGCGTGACACCGCTGCCCGCGTTCATGAAGATCTGCGTGTGGGAGCGGCCGTCCATCAGCCCGCCGCCGATCGTGCTGAGGACGAGGTCCGCACGGGTATCGCCGTCGAGGTCCCGAGCGAAATAGTTGTGGACGGTCGCCTCGTGTCTCCGTTCGCTTTCGGCGTCGAAGGGAACGAATCCCAATCGGCGAGTCGGCTCGCCCGGCAGACCGTCGGGGCCGGAGTGATAGATCCAGATCGCCCAGCGGGAGAGTGCGAAGAGGTCGATCCGGCCATCGCCATTGTCGTCGCCCCGGGCGATCGTCGGCCAGGTCACTTCCTGCACCATCCACTTCCACACGGTGGCGGGCAGGTGGGGCATGTACGTCTCGTAGCTCGCATGGATCGGCATCACGATCTCGCGCGAAGCGCCCGAGGTCAGGTCGACCAGCCAGGCCCCGTGCGAGCCCGGGACGAGCGCGGTCTCGTGTCCGTCGTCGTTCCAGTCGGCGACGATCTCGAGCCTTCCGATCTCCCAGGGACGGCTGGGAAGGGGGAGGCCTCCGGGAATCGCCAGTTCACGGGGGGCTTCGTCGCTGGCCAGCGACTCGATCCGGATGCCCTCGGCCGACACGCTCAGCAGCTGGGGACCCTGCCGGCCGGGAATCCGGGCGACGTCGACGACGATCGCCCGGTCGGGCAGGACCCGCTCGACGATGGCGTCCGTTCCCGGCGCGAGGGATGCCCCGCAGGGCATCCAGGTGGCGATCTTTCGCGAGGCCGGCGGGCCCCCTTCGGTGCTCAGGACGAGGAGGTCGCTTCCGCCATCGGGACAGCGGCTGACGTCGAGGGGCCAGACCTGCCGGACGAGTCCCGTGATCGCATGGGAATGGATCGAAAAAAGGGGGGGATCGGCAGCTCGAGCGGTCGTGAGCGCCCCGAGAGGGCCTTCCAGGGCGCCTGGAAGGACGACGAGGGAAAGGACGAGGGACGCCAGGGCCAGGATCCGCACGCAGCGCCAGGCCCCCCGGAGAATCGCGATCCGGACGTCTTGGGGGTCCATGGACAGAGCATAAGGAAGCCGGCGCCCGATGCCCGGATTCGGGCTCATCCGGGCTTAGCTCAGGGTGGGCGCCGGCCGATAGACAGGCCTGGGATGCGTCGCATTCACGGGCCGCGTGTGTCCGATGATCCGACGCGATTTCAGATCGGGGCAAGCCAGCTCGTGCGAATCCTTGCCAGAATCGTGTCGTTGCCCCTCGCGATCCTCCTTCTCGGGGTCGGTACCTTCGGTCTGCTCGCCCACCATGCCCCGGGTGCGGAGGCGACGGATCGGATCCGGCGCCAGCTCCAGGTCCTCAATCGCCAGGCGATCGGCTCGGGGATCGGCCTGCAAAGGGATTTCGCGGTGACGGCCGAGGACTGGCTGGCCGGGACCCCGCTTCGCTTCGTCCTGCTTCCGACGGGTCTCGTCCTGCTCGCCTTCGCCGCGGGGCTGTTCGGCCGGAAGCAGGGCGAGATCGTCTCCGAAGCCGAAACGCCCGGGCTCGAAGCCGAACCGCCGACCGACCGGCGGGCCAGGAAGAAGATCCTGAAACAGGCCAACGCCCTGCGCAGACAGGGCGAGATCGGCGAGGCGGCCGAGTTGCTCTGGAGCCACTCCCTGCTCGACGAAGCGGCCGAATTCTTCATCGAAGCCGGCGAGTTCATCCGCGCCGCCGAAATCAGGCACGACCAGAACCGGTTTCTCGAATCGGCGGAGCTGCATCTGCAGGGCGAAAGCTATGAGGCCGCCGGCTCGATCTTCGGGCAGCAGGAGGAGTGGGGCCGCGCGGCGGAATGCTATCTGAAGGCCGACCTCAAGAGCGTCGCGGCCGAGATGTTCGAGAAGGCGGAGAACTATCGCGAGGCGGCCCGATGCTATCGCGAGACGGATTTCATGCGGCATGCCGCCGCGATGTACGTGAAATGCAGGAACTGGCGCGAGGCTGCGGAATGTCTCGAGGTCGTCTTCGTCGAAGAGGGCGGCAAGTCCACGATGGATCCGAAGAAGGCCGCGGACATGTCGAAGCTCGTCCGCCAGGCCGGCAAGCTCTTCCTCAAGGCCGAGGAACCGGACAAGGCCCTCGATATCTTCGAGCGCGGCGGTTGTGCCCTCGAAGCGGGGGAGGTCGCGGCGACGCTTGGTCAGCACGAAGCGGCGGCTGCCCATTTCCGGCAGGGGGGCGATGTCGAACGCGCCGCGGAATCCCTTCGCAAGGCCGGGCAGACGCAGGAAGCGGCTCGGCTCCTGGGACAATACCTCCGGGACTCCGGCGACACCGAACGGGCAGCGGAACTGCTGGAAGAGGCGGGAGATTATCTCGAGGCGGGCGATCTCTATCGGCAGCTCGAACAGTTCCCGAAGGCCGCCCACTGCTACGAATCGCAGCATGCGTTTGCCCAGGCCGCCGAGATGTTCCAGCTCGCGGGAGATCGCGAGCGGGCCGGTGCGGCCTTCGAGAAGGCCGGGCGATTCACCGAGGCGGCTGAGTGTTATGCGCTCGTCGGGAACGCCGCGAGGGAAGCCGAGCTGCTGGAAAAGGCCGGCGATTTCCTGCGTGCGGGCGAGATCTATCACGCCGAGGGGCTCGACGACGAGGCGATCTCGGTCCTGCAGAAGGTCCCCCAGGAAGACGAGGATTTCGGGCGTGCGGCGGCGATCCTCGGGGACATCTTTGCTTCTCGTGGGGAGCTCGCGATCGCGGTCACGAAGTTGCAGCAGGCGATCGGGGATACCGAGCTCACGCGGGACAGTATCGACAGCTACTACAAACTCGCCTCGATCTATCTCGACGACGGCAAGGCCCGCGAAGCCCTCGAGATCTTCGAGAAGGTGATGGCCTTCGACTACCACTATTCCGACGTCGAGACCCGGCTGGCGGAGGCACGCGCCCTGATGGCGGTCGAGGAGCCACCCGAGGCGGCGACCGATCGCGGGGGCGAAGCGGATCGGAAACGTCGGGCGAGCGATGCCGCGCAGGATCGCTACCAGATCATCGGCGAACTCGGTCGGGGCGGGATGGGGATCGTCTACAAGGTCCAGGACACGGTTCTCGACCGCGTCGTCGCCTTCAAGGTGCTTCCCCAGGCCTTCACGGAAAATCCCCAGGCCATCGCCAACTTCATGCGCGAGGCCCAGGCCGCTGCGAAACTCAATCATCCGAATATCGTCACGGTCTACGACACGGGCGAGCAGCAGGGGCGCTACTACATCGCGATGGAATACGTCGAGGGCACGACCCTGAAGGAGATCCTCCGCAGGAGGGGGGCCATCTCGCCATCGGGCGTGCTGCATGTCCTGATGCAGATCAGCGAGGCGCTCGCCTACGCCCATGAGAAGAAGGTCGTCCACCGCGACATCAAGCCGGCAAACGCGATGTGGACCCGGGACAAGAAGGCCAAGTTGATGGATTTCGGTCTCGCGAAGGTCGTCGAGGAAGCCAGGAACCACACGACGGTCGTCGCCGGCACGCCCTACTACATGAGCCCGGAGCAGACCCTCGGAAAGAACGTCGACCATCGAACCGACATCTATTCCCTCGGCGTCGCGATCTTCGAGCTGGCCACGGGAACGGTGCCCTTCAAGGAGGGGAACATTCCGTACCATCACGTCCACACCGCGCCACCGAAGATCACCGATCTCCGGCCCGAACTGCCCGCGGCCCTTTCCCTGATCGTCGAGCGATGTCTGCAGAAGGATCCCGCGAACCGGTTCCAATCGGCGAACGAGATCCTCGACGAGGTTCGTCGATCCCTGGCCGGATCGATCACGGGCCGCTCGAAGGAAGGTGCCTGAGGCGGGAATGTCCGCCCCCTCGTCGATCCACCCCCGCCCGGGATCGACCTCGTATTCCCTTCCTGCCCGCCCCGCCGCCCCACGCTACGCTGGGTCCGGACGCTCGAGAGGCGGAAGTCGGGGGGCTTCCTCGGGCGCGGCCCCGGTCCCCGCCGCCGCCGCGCCGCCTTCGTGCGTCGATCTCGAAGACGGATCGATCGAAGACCCCTGGAGTGGACGTGCAGCAATCGACGATCGCGCGAAGTGTCGCCCTGGAAGGCGTGGGGCTGCATGGCGGCGAGCGTGTCTCCTTGACGTTGCTTCCCGCGATGCCCGACACGGGGATCGTCTTCGTCGTGTGCTCGCCCGGTGCCTCGAAAAGGGCAGAGGTCGAGATTCCCGCGCGTCCCGAGCGGCTCGATTCGGCGATGCGGGCGACGACCCTCGCGACGGAAGCCGGTTCGGAGGAGGCGGACGCGCTCGCTGCGTCCGCTGGCGCGCGAGTCGCGACCGTCGAACATCTGTTGGCTGCCCTCTTCGCCCTGGGTCTCGACAACGTCCGGATCAGGCTGGACGGAGCCGAGGTTCCGGTGCTGGACGGCAGTGCGGCGCCCCTCGTCGCCTGGCTTCGCGAGGCGGGCCGGGTCGTCCAGCCGGTCTCACGACGGGTCCTGTCGATCGACGAACCGCTCGAGATCCGCGAAGCGGATCGCTGGATCCGGATCTCGCCCGCAAAGGGTCTCCGCATCAGCTATGCGATCGATTTTCCGCATCCCCTGATCGGTCGACAGGTTTTCGAAGTCGCGTCGTTCGACGAAGGCATCTTCGAGCGCGAGCTCGCGGCGGCTCGGACGTTCGGATTCGTTCATGAGATCGAAGCGCTCCGGGAGGCGGGACTCGGACGGGGCGGGAGCTTCGGGAACACGATCATCCTGGACGAGGAGGGGGTGCTGAATCCCGGGGGTCTGCGCTGGCCCGATGAATTCGTCCGCCACAAGATCGTCGATCTGCTCGGCGACCTCGCGCTCCTGGGCGTCTCGCTCGACGCCCATGTCGAGGTCGAGAAGGGCGGGCATCGCCTGCATCATCGTCTGGTGCGCGCCCTGGCCGCCCGGGTCGGAAGCGATGCGGATCAGCTGGCGAAATCCTCGAGTTCCCTCGCGAGGGCCGCCGTTGCAGACGGGTCGATGAACTGAAGTCCCACACCCGGCGACTGCAGCTCGCCTCCGGCCTTCCTGCTGGCGTCATGGCGCCAGGTCACGCGCGCTTCGAGCTCGTGGAGCGAGTCGCCGCCGGGAATCCGGAATCGGACCTTGACGGTGTCGCCCCGTTCCATCGGCAGCTCCGTCTGCAGGAACATCCCGCCGGCGCCCAGGGTCGTCGCGTAGTCGCAGTGGATCCCGTCGCCGGTCTGGTAGTCGACCAGGATCCGGACGGTCATGCGCCGGTATTTTCGGGTGTTCCTGGGAGTTCGTCGGGTCATGCTTCTCTCGCCTCGTCGTGCCTGAAGATTCGATCAGTGACTTCGTTCGAGCCGATCGCAGAGGATCGCCGTGATCTTGCGGAGCAGTCGGCATAGCGTCCCGCTCGTCGAGGCGAGCGTGCCGAGTTCGGCACCGTCCGGGTCCGGCTGCCCCGGCTCTCCATTCTCGAGAACGAGCAGGGCGAGCAGCACCGGGCGGAGATCGCCCCCCGTCCGATCGATGGCCTGTGCCGCGGCGATGGCACGGAGTTCTTCGCCCCAGCCTGCGTGATCGAGATTCTCGATCGAATGCAGCGTGGTCTCCTCGACGATGCGTCGGACCTTGCGCCGGTTCCAACGTCCGAGGGACCGGTCGAGCGCCTCGCAGAAGCGGGAGTCGCCGCCGTTTCCGCCCGGATCCAGGAAGAGGGCGGCGATCCCGAGAAAGAGGGACGCCCGCTCCTCCACGTCGAGCCGGTTCAGATGGGGTGCGCTCAATTCGTCCTCGATCTGCAGGATCCGCTCGATCGATTCCTGCGTCCTGTCGTCCGGAGCTCCGGGAGTCGTCGCGGCCACGTCGGCGAGGACACCCGAGAGCTCGTCGGTCAGTTGATGGGCGAGCCGGCGCAGGCGTTCGGCCTCCGGATCGGCCATCGGTGGCCCGGGCTGGATCGGGATGCGCAGCGCGTGGGGGGCCCCTTCGGCTTCGAATCTCGAGGCCTGGCCGAGGGCGCAGAGGACGGCCCGGGCGTCATTCGCGACGTCGGGCTGACGGCGCGCTTCCGCGAGCTGGATGAGTGCGCGAAGGGAGCCCGCAGTGGTCGGCGATGCCGCGAGGATCTCGCGATGCAGGGCGAGGGCCTCCCGCCAGCGGTTCGGCACGTGCAGCAGGAGCCCGGCCAGCGCGGTTCGGGCGACGCCCAGGTCGGATTGGAGTTCGAGAGCTCGTTCGTAGGCCTCGATCGCCCGATCGCATTCTTCGAGCGGGCCCGCGAGCAGTCGCCCCCGCTCGAGATGGACCTGGGCGAGGGTGGGACTGTCGGGGTCCGGATGGCTTTCGAGGAAGCGGGCGAGGACCGAGTCGGCCTGCCGCCAGTCTCCGGCCATGCGGATCAGGCGGGATTCACACAAGACGGCTTCGGTACATCGGGGATCCCAGCGGGCCGCTTCGGAATAATGTCGGATCGCCGCTTCGTGCTCGCCGGCAATCTCCGCCAGACGCGCTGCGCGAAGCGAGATCGGCGAGGCGTCCGGACCGGGTTCGATCGCTGCGAGTGCTTCGTTGCAGAGCCTGCGGCATTCCCGCTCGTTTCCCCGTTCCCCGACCAGCTGGCAGAGCAGGGCCCAGGCAGGGGCGAGACGCGGGTCGGATCGGGTCGAGAGCTCGAGATTCCGACGGGCGCGGATCGGATCCTCGAGGGCGATCGCATGTTCGGCGGCGCGGAGCGCCGCGAGGGCGCGACGCTCGGGCTGCTCGCATTCCCGGGTCCAGCGTTCGAGCGCT
>DRKE01000282.1 GCA_011051925.1 Deltaproteobacteria bacterium | reverse complement strand
GGATCCCGGTGGCCGCCCTCTCGAAACTGCGCGTACTCGTCTCGCTCCTCGCGAGACTCCCCCCTCCCGCCCCGACCTCGGGACGCCTCGATCACAGCGCCGCCCCTGCCTCTCTCGGGATCGACTCGTGCCGAACTGCGTAGAGATTCGCCGACGCGGACATCGTCCTCGGACGGGAAGCGCTCCCGGCGCGTCCCCTTGCCCTTCCCCTTCCGCTTCCAATCCGCTTCCAGGCTTCACCCGCGAGCGTCTGCTGCTTCGCCATCTCGAGAGCCCCCGACACGGTCATACCCTGTCGGGTGAGTCCTGCAGAGCTTCTCCTAGCGGGTCAGCAGGGTCTCGAGAATCGCGTTCTGGGCATGCAGGCGATTCTCGGCCTGCTCGAACACCAGGCTTCGCGGCCCATCGAGGACGTCCGCGGTCACCTCCTCGCCCCGATGCGCCGGCAGACAATGCAGCACCCAGGCATCGTCGGTATGGGAGAGCAACTCCGCATTCACCTGATAGGGACGAAAGAGTTCGCGCCGCTGCGCTGCTTCCTCTTCCTGCCCCATGCTGATCCACGTGTCCGTGTAGACGAAATCCACGTCCTTCACGGCCGCCACCGGATCCTCTCCGACGACGATCTCAGCGCCGCTCGACCGGGCGAGCTCGCCTGCCCGTGCGAGGACCCGCGCCGAAGGAGGATGGGAAGCAGGCGTCGCCAGCCGGAGCCGCAGTCCGAGGACCGCCGAAAGCAGGATCAGGGAATTCGCGACGTTGTTCCCATCGCCGACATAGGCAAGCGTCGCGTCGGTCGGCTTCATCACCTCGGCCATCGTGACGAGGTCGGCCATCGCCTGACACGGATGCAGCAGGTCCGTCAGACCGTTGATGACGGGAATCGTCGCATCCTCGGCGAGCTGCTCGATCAGTTCATGGCTGAAGGTGCGCGCCATGAGGACGTCCACCCAGCGCGAAAGCACGCGCGCCACGTCGGCGGGACTCTCCCTCGTCCCGATTCCGATCTGCTCGGGTTTCAGGAGGATCGCATGCCCGCCGAGCTGGGCCATCCCCGCCTCGAAGGTGACGTGGGTGCGCAGGGACGGTTTCTCGAAATACATCGCGAGGGTTCGTCCCTCGAGCGTGCGCGACCGTTTTCCGCTTCGATGGTTCGCCCGCAACACCCGGGCCCGATCGACGATCGACCAGAGATCGTCGGCCGCCCAATCCGCCACGGTCACGAAATCCTTCGGCATCCTTCCATTCTCCTCGGACGCGGCTCCCCGATTCAGGGAACGAGCAGCGTCCCGATACCGGCATCATCGCTGAAGAGATCGAGCAGGACGGCATGCAGGACCCGCCCGTCGACGATATGCGTGCGAGCCACGCCCCCGGACAGCGCCTGGATACAGCATTCGAGTTTCGGGATCATCCCCCCCTTGACCGTGCCGTCCGCGATCAACCGCCGGCATTCCTCGACCGTCAGCTGGCTGATCAAGCGATTCCCCGCGTCGAGAACGCCTTCGATGTCCGTCAACAACATCAGCTTCTCGGACCGAAGTGCCGCCGACAGGGCGCCCGCCGCTTCGTCCGCATTGACGTTATGGCTCAGGCCGTCTGCATCGACCCCGATCGGAGCGACCACGGGGATGAATCCGGCATCGATGGCCGCCCGGACGACGCCCGGATCCACTTCGGTGATCTCTCCCACGCGACCGAGGTCATGGCCGTCGATGGATTTCTTCCGGACGCGAAGAAGCCCGCCATCGCTCCCGGTGAAGCCGACTGCCCGACCGCCAGCCTGTTGGATCAGCTCGACGATCTCACGATTGACCTTGCCCCCGAGCACCATTTCGACGACTTCCATCGTCTCGTCGTCCGTCACCCGGCGCCCGTCGATGAAGGTCGAGCGTCTTCCCAGGCGTTCGAGGGTCGCAGCGATCTGCGGCCCACCACCATGGACGAGGACGGGTTTCACGCCGATCTGCCGGAGCATCACGACGTCGGCGGCAAATGACGCGCGAAGGGCGGCATCCGTCATCGCATGGCCACCGTACTTGATGACGACGACCTTGTCGTAGAGGCGCTGCATGTAGGGCAGCGCTTCCATCAGGACCCTGGCCTTGTCGATGAGTTCGTTCATCGGATTCCGTTTCACGATCTCGCCTGGCGTCGCGCGTCGGCCACTTCCTCGATGCTCTCGAGCAGGCTGCGGTACAGGAAGGTATTCCGGACGGCCGCCGAAAAGGCCGCGCAGAGGACCTCGGCAGAACGCGGAGAAGCACACCGACCTTCTTCGAGGAAGACCCGTAGCACACCGACGACCTTGCCACGCAACTTGATCGGCACGCAGAGACAGGGCCGCACGAACCCGTCGCTCGGGGTGTCGACATCGGCATCGAAACGGTCGTCCGCAGCCGCATCCTCCGTCGCCACGAGCTGACCCGTCGCGACGACGAGCCCGGCCCAGCCCCGATCGACCGGCAGGGTCGCGCGATCCCCGACGACGCCTCCGTCGGCCTCTGCCTCGAGCTCGAGCGAAGCGCGATCGTTCGAAAGCAGGAAGAGCGACACCGGTGCCGCGGACAGGAGCTTCGCGACCGCCTCCAGGGATCGTCCCAACACCCGCTCGGGTTCCACCTCCGCCGCGATCGCCTCGCAGACGGCCCGCGCGAGCTCCGCATCCACGTCCGAAACGAGATCTTCGACACCGGAGATCCCCTCGGCACTCATCACGCTGGCGGCCTGGAGCAGCGAATCGATTTCCGGATCGGCCGCGAGGAATTCCGAGACCTGCATGCCGAGAAGACGCAGGACGTTTCCCTCCTGGATCGAAAGCCCCTCCGGATCCGCGCTTTCCGTCAGGCAGAGAACGCCCACGGGCACCCCGAGACAGACGAGCGGAACGATCGCGAAGCTGCCGCTTTCGTATTCCCCGGGTCCTCGGCCGGAGAAACGCGGATCCTCTTCCACGTCCGCGACGCAGAGCACGTTTCCCTCCTGGAAGCAGATTCCGGAAGCGCCTTCTCCGATCTTTCGGGACGAGAGGGTTTCGAGATCGACCTCGATCCCCCGCGTCGCCACGACCGAGAGCCACTCGGCACCGGCATCCGCGAGCATCAGCGAAACCCGGGAAGCCTGGAAAACCACACTGGCGGCATCGACGACGCCCTGCCGCAGGACGGCAACCCGTTCTTCGGGTGCCGCCAGGCGGACGAGCTGGGAAAGCCGATCCATCCCCGTCACGAGCCGGTCGATCCGTCCCCGCAACCGCCGACGCTCGGAATTCGCCTCGAACGCGTCGAGCGCCCGCCCCACGGCCAGGGAAAGCTCTTCGTCGTGAAGCGGCTTGGCGAGATAGTCGCAGGCCCCCAGGCGCAGGGCCTCGAGCACGATCTCCTGGTCCGTCGATGCAGAAAGCATGATGACCGACAGCTCAGGCCGCATCTCCCGGATCGACGCGAGGACCTGGATGCCGTCCATGTCGGGCAACCGGACATCGAGCACGACGACCCCGACCGTCGGGTCCGTCACCGCATCCAGCGCACTCTCGCCGTCCTCGACCTTCAGCGTCTCGAATCCGGCGCTGACGAGGATCTCATCGATCGCTTCGAGAAAGAAGACCTCGTCGTCCACGATCAGGACCCGGTTGCGTGCTTCGGTCATGTCGCCCCTCCCCCTCCGTCCTTTCCGCTCCCGCCGACTCCGTCATGGCGACGGAATGCCTCCGAGTCTCAGAGAATGAACTGCGAGAGATCCTGATCGTCGACGAGCTCGCCCAGGGTCTTCCGAACCAGTCCTTCGTCGATGATCGCCTGCTGCCGTTCCAGGTCGGGCGCGTCGAAAGACAGATCCTCGAGCAGCCGCTCCATCACCGTGTGAAGCCGTCGCGCTCCGATATCCGCCGTGCGCTCGTTCACGGTCGCCGCGACATCCGCGATCGCCCGGATACCCGACTCCTCGAAAACGAGCTCGATCCCCTCGGTCGCGAGCAGTGCCGTGTACTGCTTCACGAGCGAATTCGTCGGCTCGGTCAGGATCCGATAGAGGTCCTCCCGACCGAGACTCGCCAGCTCCACCCGGATCGGAAAGCGCCCCTGCAGTTCCGGAATCAGGTCCGAGGGTTTTGCGACATGGAAGGCACCGGCGGCAATGAAGAGGATGTGATCCGTCGAAACCGGGCCGTGTTTGGTCTGGACGGTCGATCCCTCGACGATCGGAAGCAGGTCGCGTTGCACCCCCTCGCGCGAGACGTCGGGCCCCTGTCGTCCGCCCGAGCCGACCGCCACCTTGTCGATCTCGTCGATGAAGACGATGCCCGATTCCTGGACGCGACGAACGGCGAGTTCCCGAACCTTGTCCGAATCGACCAGGGCCAGGGCCTCTTCGTTGATCAGCAGTTCCCGGGCTTCCTCGATCGTGAGCCGGCGGCGACGCGTCTGCTTCGGCAGCATGCCCGAAAGCAGATCCTTGAACTGCAGGCCCATCTCCTCGACGCCCTGGGGTGTCATGATCGAAAGGGATGGCCCTGCATTCTCTTCGGCCAGCTCGAGTTCGATCTCCCGTCCCTCCAACTCGCCGAGACGCAGGAGCCGGCGAAGCTTCTCTCGCGTCTCGGACCGCTCGGGAGGAAGTTCCCCCTCGGCTCCGACCGCGATCGGACTCGACGTGGGCAGCAGCGCATCGAGGATCCGTTCCTCGGCTCGCGCTTCGGCCTTGCCCCGGACCGCACGCTGCTCCTCTTCCGAGACGAGTTGGATCGCGAGTTCCGTCAGATCCCGGATGATCGATTCGACATCCCGGCCCACGTACCCGACTTCCGTGAACTTCGAGGCCTCGACCTTGATGAAGGGCGCCTGGGCGAGCTTCGCCAGACGCCGTGCGATCTCGGTCTTTCCGACGCCGGTGGCGCCGATCATGATGATGTTCTTCGGGGCGATCTCGTCGCGCAGGGGCTCCGGAACCTGGGCTCGCCGCCAGCGATTCCGCAGCGCGACCGCCACGGCCCGCTTGGCCTCCCGCTGGCCGATCACATAGCGATCGAGCTCCGAGACGATCTCGCGCGGCGTGAAGTTTCGGCTTTCGGTCACGGCAGGACTTCCATCGAGATGTTGTCGTTCGTGTAGATGCAGATCCCGGCGGCGACGCGCAGGGCCGCCTCCGCGATCTCAGCGGCACCGAGCGAGGTGTGCTCCACGAGTGCGCGCGCCGCGGCCAGAGCATACGCGCCGCCCGACCCGATTGCCGCCACGCCGTCATCGGGCTCGATCACGTCGCCGTTGCCGGAAACCATGAGCAGCGTACCGGGGTCGGCGAGAAGCAGCATGGCTTCGAGCTTCCGCAACACGCGATCGGCGCGCCAGTCCCGGGCCAGCTCCACGGCCGCACGACGGACATTGCCCGGATGGGACTCGAATTTGCCCTCGAGGCGCTCCATCAACGTCAATGCATCGGCCACGCCCCCGGCGAAACCGACGAGTGCACGGCCCTTGGCCACCCGCCGGACCTTCTCGGCCCGCTGCTTCATGACCGTCTCGCCCAGGGTCACCTGGCCATCGGCCGCCAGGGCGACCCGGCCCTCGCGAAGGACCGCGACCACCGTCGTCGAGCGGACCCGCTCTCGTTCATCCACGTCTCGCCTTCGAAGGTTCATTTCCCGCTCGCCATTCCCTTTCCGCCCTTCCGTTTCGGGCCGGACATCGCCCTCGATCCCCTCTCGCCACGGATCCGATCCTCCGAACCCGGCCCCGCGCGCGGATGGGCCTGATCATAGACGTCCCGGAGGTGTTCGATGGAGACGGCCGTGTATTTCTGTGTCGTCGAGAGACTGGCATGACCGAGAAGCTCCTGGATCTCGCGTAGATCGGCCCCCATGTCGAGCAGGTGGGTCGCATAGCTGTGTCGGAGACGGTGGGGATGGACATGCTGGTCGAGGTCCGCCCGCCGCGCCCGCTCGTCCAGGATCCGCCGGGCCTCGCGGGCGGCCAGTCGTCGGGGCCCGGACTCCCTTCGTGCGCGAAGCGAGATGAAGAGCGGCTCGCTCATCACGCCGGCCTGTCTCCGGACCGCCAGCCACGCCTCGAGCGCCAGACGGGCCTGCTCGGGAATCGGCACGATCCGCTCCTTGCCCCCCTTCCCCATCACGCGGATCTCACGGGCGCGCAGCTCGAGATCCCGGACATCGAGCGCGACGAGTTCGCCGATGCGGATCCCCGTTCCGTAGAGCAGCTCGACGAGGGCCCGATCGCGCAGAGTCATCCATTTCCGTCGTCGATCCCGGTCTCCTCCCTCGGGCGCGGCCTGACGCGCGACGGGTCGATCCCGGGTGATCAGCTGTTCGCAATCGTCGACCGACAGCGGCCGAGGCAGTCGCTTCTCGAGCTTCGGCATGGGCAATCCCGCGGTCGGATCTTCGTCGACCACCCCCTCGCGCACCAGCCAGCGAAAAAACGAACGGACGGAAGCGAGCTTTCGGCCCAGCGTCGCGGGACTCCTCCGGCGATGGAGACTCGCAAGCCAGGCCCGAACGCGATCCGGGTCCACGTCCTCCGGAAGGATGCCGGCGCCGAGATGAACGGTCAGCTGACGGACATCGGATTCGTAGGCCCGCCGGGTATGGGGCGAGAGCGCACGCTCGACGGACAGGTACCGACCGAAATCCTCGATCGCCCGGGTCCAGTTCAGTGGACGCCTCACGGGATGCCCGCTCCGCTCGGCCGCACGCGATCCCGATAGCCGGCCAGCCGATCGAGGGCCCGGGCCGCGAGCATCTCGTTCTTCTCTCGTTTGGGCAGCTTCCTCCGCCGACCGCGCCGGGTCCCCCCGCCGCTCGCGCCGAGCAGCGCCGCCTCGACGACGGCCTGCTCCAGCGGTGGGAAGAGCCCGTAGTTCACGTTCATCGGTTGGAAATGCCTGGCATCCGCGTTCTGCAGATGACGAAGCAGCGCTCCATGGGCCGTTTCGGGGGGTGGCGCCTCGTGGGGAAGGCCTTTCGCGCGGCGTGCCACGCCGACGCCGGCGAGGAAACCCAATGCGGCGGACTCGACGTATCCCTCCACCCCCGCCATCTGCCCGGCCAGATAGACCCCCGGGCGCCTTTTCAGCTCGAGCCGAGCGTCGAGCTGGAGAGGCGCGTTGACGTAGGTGTTGCGATGGATCGAACCGAATCGGGCGAAGACGGCATCGCCCAGGCCCGGCAGTTTCCGGAAGAGCCGCTTCTGCTCACCCACCCGCAATTTCGTCTGGCATCCGACGAGATTCCAGAGAGTCCCGTCCCGATCCTCCTGTCGAAGCTGGACGACGGCATGGGGACGCCTGCCCGTTCGCGGATCGACGAGCCCGACGGGCTTCATCGGGCCGAAGGCCAGGGTGTCCCGACCCCGTCGCGCCATCTCCTCGATCGGAAGACAGCCTTCGAAATAGAGCGCGGCCTCGAATGAATGGAGGGGAACGGTCTCCGCGTGCAACAGGCGATCGACGAAATCCTCGTACTCGTTCCGCGAGAGGGGCACGTTCAGATAGTCGCCCCCCTCCTCTTCGTAGCGCGAAGCCCGGAACACGATCGACTCGTCGATCGAATCCGCGTAGATCGTGGGGGAGATCGCATCGTAGAAGTAGAGGCAATCCTCCCCGAGCGTCTTCGAAAGATCCTCGGCCAGCTCGGAATCCGTCAAGGGGCCCGTCGCGAGGATGACGAGCGGTGCATCGGGAATCCTCGTCACGCGCTGGCGCCGGATCTCGATCCGGGGATGGGATTCGATGGCCTCGGTCACACCGGCCGCGAACCGGGCCCGATCGACCGCCAGCGCCTTGCCGGCCGGAACGGCCACGCGGTCGGCCACCCGAAGGATCAGGGAGCCCAGCTGACGCATCTCTTCTTTCAACAAGCCGACCGCATTGGCGAGGGAGTCCGCTCGCAGGGAATTGCTGCAGACCAGCTCGGCGAAATCATCAGAGGCATGAGCCGGGGATTTCCGCTCGGGCTTCATGTCGTAGAGCACGACGTCGATGTCCCGCTCGGCCAGCTGCCAGGCCGCCTCGGTCCCGGCGAGGCCCGCGCCGACCACGACGACGTTCTCCCTGGCATCCATCGCGGAATCCACCACCTCGTTCGCCTCCCCACGATCCACGGAACCCCGCCGACCGCCGTCCGACCCGGCATGGACCGGGACCACACCGACAGGACGACGCCGAATCCGACCCTTGGACGGACCCGAGAACCGATTCCAGCTGCGACGGGGGGAGTCGGCTTGTGGAATGCTCGACCTGGCGGAGGGTAGCCCAGCCCGGGACCCGCCGCGGCCTCATTCCCAGGTCGCGTGGAACCGCCCGTCCCGCTCGAGCACGATCCGGCCGGCGAGTTCGAGTTCCAGCAGCACGCTCGCCAGTCGACCCGGATCCCATCCCGACTGGATGAGGAGCGCATCCCGGGTCGCCGGCCGCCTTCGCAGGCATTCGAGGAGCCGAGCCCCGGCGTCGGAGTCCTCGCCCGATGTCGCTCGATCGCCTGCAGGAAGCGGCGGATCGGTCCGCGCGAAGGCCGGACCGGCAGCATTCTCCGCCCTGCCGCCGAGATCCTCGATCGCGTCGGCGGCGCAGAGGATCGCTCGCGCCCCGTCGCGAAGCAGCCGGTTGCTGCCCTCTGCGAAGGGACCCTCCGCCGACCCCGGAACGACGAAGACCTCCCGGCCCTGTTCGAGCGCATGGCGCACGGTGATCAGCGAGCCGCTCCGACGCCGTGCTTCGACGACGATGACCGCCCGGCAGAGTCCACTGATGATGCGGTTGCGGAGGGGAAAATGGCTGCGGCGCGGTGGCACCCCCGGTGGCATCTCCGACAGGATCGCGCCCGACCGGATGATCTCTTCCGCCAGGTTCCGGTGTTCCGGGGGATAGATCCGATCGGGCCCGCACGCCAGCACGCCCAGGGTCCGCCCCCCGGCCTCGAGTGCGCCACGATGGGCCTCGGCATCGATCCCCCGGGCCAGACCCGAAACGATGACGAAGCCCGCGGCTGCCAGCTCCCTGGCCAGTCGCCTGGCGATGGCACGAGCCGACTGCGTCGCCGCCCGAGCCCCGACGATCGCGATCGCGGCATCGGACCCGGGCATCGGAAACCCGCCCCGGACGAGCAGCACGGGGGGCGCATCGGTCAAGGTCTCGAGGCAACGCGGATATCCGAGATCCGTCAGCGGGAGCACGCGCACGCCGAGTTCTTCGAGCCGCCTCGCCTGGCGCCCGGAATCACGACCAGTCGACGCCAGCCCCCGGGAAGCCGGCATGAGAGGAGGCTGCGCGGAGCGCTCCCGCAGGATCCGGCGCGGCGACACCCCCGCCCGGATCGGGTCGCCCACGATCTGGGGATGCCAGGCGAAGACCCGCTGCAATTCGAGCCAGTCCCGGGCTTCCGTGGGCGCGAGTCCCGTCAGGGCATTCGTCCGTTCATCGTCGATGCGACCAGGGTCCGCTCCCTCGCGGTCCTTCCCCTCGCGCCCCGGGCGGTCCTTCCCCGCCCGGTCCGTCCCCCCCTTCCGATCCTTCCCCTCGCCGTCCCTCCTCCCGTCGTGCATCCGGTCGTCATCCATCGGCTCGCCGCCCGGGGGCGGTCCTCCTTCTTCGGGACCCGGTCGGGATCGCAGAGTGAAGCAGCGATTCCGCTCTCCGGCAGCTGCGTCGACGGGTGTTCACAGGGTCGGGTCATGTCCCCACCCCCGAAAACGAAACGGGCCCGCGCGGCGATCGCGTGGGCCCGTCTGCATCCGTCTCCGGACGCTCGTCGATGACCTAACGTCTGGCCATTTTCGGAAGCAGGGGTCGGACATCGTCGCCCACGGCGAGTTCGCGTTTCGAATCCAGCACGAACGCCACCGAGCTTTCGGCTTCGACGGCCACCACGACCAGCCGTGCCACCGAATGATCGGGCGTCCGGACGTCCACTCGCCGAGGCCGATCGTTGACGATGCTGCCGGCCTCGAAGACCTCGAGCTCGGTTCCGACCTCGATGCCGTGGAACTCGCCCCGATTCAGGTAGACGTAGCCGCCGTCCGCCATCAGCGTCCGCTCCGCGGGCAGGAAGACGATCTTCCCTTCGATCGCATCCGGTGTCGTGCGTGCGGCCACGTGTGCGGGAAGACGCTTGCGCGGCATCACGCGGGCGCCTCGCTGGATCTCGGAATAGCTCATGCGGATCTCGGCGAGGGACGTGTCCCCGGTCAGTTCCTCGACCTCGACCCAGCCGAGCACGTCGACATGATGTCCCAGGATCCGGTTGGTCTCGATGTCCCGAACCTCTTCGATGACCCGGAAGATCGTGAACTGGTCCCCGACCTCGACATCCCCTTCTCCCATTCCGAGAACGATCCGGTCCCCTTCTGCGAGATAGGTCCGTTCGGTCGG
Source organism: Deltaproteobacteria bacterium (assembly GCA_011051925.1). GTDB lineage: Bacteria > Myxococcota_A > UBA9160 > UBA9160 > UBA4427 > UBA4427. The sequence continues at coordinate 1,300 of DRKE01000282.1, read as the reverse complement.
GGCATCCACGATGCTCGAGGCCCCGGCCAGCTCCTCCTCGCTGACGAAGCCCATCGAATCCCGCCGGCTGATCGTCACCTGCCGCATCGGCTCCGTCGTCCCGGATTCCTGTCCAACCACCGCGACGGGAAAGGCTTCGAGGACCGACGGATCTTCCGGCTCGTCGTCGAAGGCCGCCAATGGCTGGTCGGATGGCGATGCCGTCTCCGTCGGGTCGACCGCATCCATGCCATCGGAATCCGATGGCATGTCGGATCCGGCCATGTTCGACCCGACATAGGCCTCGGCCTCGGCGTCGGTCACGACGCGCATCTCGTTCGCCGTGATCCAGATCTTGTCGTTCGGACGGATGAGATGGGGGTTGGCGATGTCGTCGTTGTCGATCCAGACCGAGGGCCAGACCCAGGGCGTGCCCAGATAGGCCGCCGCCAGATCCCAGAGCGTGTCCCCGGTTCTCACGGTATGCAGCCGTCCGCGGCGACCCTGGTCGTCGATGCCTTCCGGCCCGAGCACGATCCCCGTCGGGCCCTGTGTCGTGGCATCTTCGCCGGAAGCGATCGAGACGGATCCTGCCGTCGTCGACTCCGGGGACGCCACGGGATCCCCATCGACCTGCGAAGCGACGGCTTCCTCAGCCGGCGCGACCGGGGCCGGCGCGGAGCCGGGATCGAACGCCGGATCATCGAACTGGTCCCAGGTCATCTCGGCAGCCCCATCGGCCGATGCGGTGGCCGCCGGTCCTGCCGGATTCGCAGAAGGCACCTCGACGGCTTCCTCGGCCCAGCCGGTCGTCGGCAGGAGCAGTGCCGAAAAAACGATGGAAAGGAGATGGTTGCGTCTCATGTGTTCCTCCATGGTCCGTTCCGGCATGTTCTCGGATGCCGGTTGGAGGATGTCGCCCGGTCCGGACGCACGATCCCCTCCGGCCAACGTATCGGCCCCCGTAGAGGAACTCTTGAACGAGGGACCGCGCCCGCGGTCCGGTCCCGGCACGGATCCCGCGGGGATTCCGGACGGGCGGACGCGGGAAACGGCTGCGAGAGGAGAAGAGGAGAGCGCCGGGAAGAACGCGAGAACGCGGGGCCTAGGAGGACTCGAGCCGCTTGATCCGCTCCCCCGCTTCACGGGCCCAATCGGGCTCGGTCAGAGGGGTTCCGCGCTCCCTGGCGGCCTTCGCGAGCTTCTCGTAGTAGCCGAGGGACTCGCGACTCGCCGTGATGGCCCGGGCCGTGTCCTTGTTCGCCTCGTAGGCCTCCGCGAGGTGGTTGCGAACAATGCCCTGGATCTCCAGCGCGTTCTC
>DRKE01000281.1 GCA_011051925.1 Deltaproteobacteria bacterium | reverse complement strand
CGTCTGAAGGAGGAATTCGATCACGCGGTTCCGTTCCGGCATGTCGTGATCGATGGTTTCCTGGAACCGGATTTCGCGATGGAGGTCGCCGACGCGTTTCCGACCTTCGAGGAGGCCCTCGAACAGGGCTTCGCCTTCAACTTCGTGAACGAACGCAAGAAGGTCCAGATCTCGGATGCCGGAGCCTTTCCCGCCCCCGTCGCCCGTTTGAATGAAGCGCTCGCCGCCCCGGGGTTCCTGGCCGATCTCGAGTACATCACGGGGATCCACGGCCTGCTGGCCGACCCCGATCTGCTCGGCGGTGGGATGCACGTGACGGGTCCTCATGGGCGCCTCGATGTCCATCTGGATTTCAACTACTCCGAAGAACACGATTGGCACAGGCGCCTGAACATCCTCGTCTATCTCAATCCGAAATGGGACGAGCGCTGGGGCGGTGAAGTCGAACTCTGGGACCGGGACGTCAAGGTCTGCCACCAGACGGTCGCGCCGCTCCTGAATCGCTGCGTGATCTTCGAGACGAGCGACTACAGCTTCCATGGAGTGCGGCCCCTCACGTGTCCACCGGACAGGGTCCGAAAATCGTTTGCAGCCTACTACTACACCAAAGAGCCCCCACCGGGCTGGGATGGTCGGAAGTTCAGCACGATCTTCCGGGCCAGGCCGGACGAATGGCTGAGGGGGTGGGTTCTCGCGCCCTGGGAGAGGGTTCGCCGACATGCCCGCCGGAAAGCCAGAGAGCTCAAGAGGAGCATCGTTGGAGGAGACGGGCGGGGGAGACATCGGGACTGAGCCGACCGTGCGGCCCTCGGGCCGACGGGTCGGTCCCGTCCGGGTTCCCATGTCGATGGATGGCGATGTCCGCCTGACCCGGGAAACGCCCGGATGGTAGCGCTCCCCGGTATGGAAGCGGGCGAAGGACTGTTGATCCACGTCGGAATGCCGAAGACGGCGTCGACCTGGCTGCAGAACCACGTCTTCGACGATCCGCAGCGCGGGATGACCTGTCCCTGGGGACGGCGATCCGGCCTGGCGATCGACCAGTTCGTGATCCCGACCCCGTTCCGCTTCGACGCGGAGGCCGCTCGGCGGTCTTTCCGGGACGGGCTGGCCCGTTCCCGGGAACGGGGTCTCCTGCCGGTCCTGTCCGAGGAGACGCTGGTTGGCGATCCCGTATCCGGGCGGTATTGGGGACTCATGGTCGCGGACCGCCTGCAGGCCACGTTTCCTCGAGCGCGGATCGTCCTGTGCATTCGAGAACAGAAAGCCATGATCCTGTCCGCCTACAAGGAGTACATCAAGGCAGGCGGGACCTTTTCGATCGAGCGCTATCTGGGTGCCGTCGAAAGGCGGGAAGGCTTTTCCGGCGTGTGTCAGCTGGATGCGCTGGAATACGACCTGATCATCGACGCCTATCACGCTCGCTTCGGTCGCGACGCCGTCCTGACGCTGGTCTTCGAAGAACTCCAGCGCGATGCCGCTGCCTTCCTCGGTCGACTGTCCGATTTTCTCGGCCTTCCGAGGAACGCGCCACCGACGAACCGGGCCGCGAACGTCGGCCACAGGGGCATCGGGCTGAATCTCCGCCGCATCGGGAACCGCTACGTTTCGCCGGCCGACCCGCTCCTCGGAATCCATCCGCCCAGCTGGCGCGCGCTGAACAGGATCGTACGGGCGGCGGATCGACTCCTGCCGGGCGCGATGCATGCAGCCGTCGAAGAGCGGCCGATTCGCGTCATTCGTGAATTCGTGGGCGACTACTTTCGGGAAAGCAATCGACGGACCGCCGCGCTCGTGGGGGGCGAAGAGAGGTTGATCAACTTCGATCTCTGAGGGCCGCGTGGGCCGGCTCCGTTTCGCCGTCCAGGAGTTCGAGGGTCCAGGCCACACGCCGGTCGAGCCAGATCTCCTGGGTATTCGCGGTCGCGGCCACGACGGCCCGGCGCGCCATTCGCTCGAGGCGAGGGCGGTCCTGATCCAGAGCGACGAGACGGTTCGCGAGCGCCTCCTTGTCGGGCCACGGAACGGTCTCGACGGCGCCCGTTTCGCGAAGATCCCGATAGTAGGCGATGTCGAATGCCACGACGGGCAGACCGGCCGCCATCGCGTCGAATGCCGCCCGCGGCGTGTCTTCGAGCATCGGTGTGGCGACGTGCAGGGTGCATTCCCGAAGGACGTCGAAGAGCGCGGGTCCGAACGAGATCGGCTCGCGCAGGTCACACCAGTCTTCGGCACCGAGGTCCCTTCTGAGGGCTTCGATGGCGGGTCGCTGATCCCCCGACCCGATCAACAGGACCTCGAAGGGTCGGCCCGATTTCTCGCGAGCGCGGTGAACGGCCCACAGGAGCTGATCCAGGCCCTTGTAGCGAACGAACCGGCCGAAGAAGACGATCTTCAAGGGCACGTCGGGATCCCGCAGGAACGCCATCTTCCTCTCGAAGGCGTCTGGCGGGATGATGTGGGATTCGGAATGGGCCGTGTCGAGGAAATTCCGGACGTTCGGCCGACCGCGTCCGTAGTCGGCGACGAGCTGCGCGCTCTTCAGGAGACAGAGCGAGCAGGCGCGCGCCGCGATCCAGACCTGGAGCCGGCGAAGGGGGTCGAAAAGGTAGCGGCACACGAAATAGGACTTGTAGGACCATGTGCCGTTGTGGAGATGCATCTTCGCCTTGTTCCGGAAGTCGATGTCGATGAAGAAGATCGATCGACGCCGAAGCAGGATGGCGAAGAGGATCGCGATGAAGGTCGAAGGGCGGTAGAGATCGTAGGCCAGGCCCGAATGCACGATCGAGGCGCTCCGGACGGCTCTCCAGAGCGCGGGCAGGATCCGGCGGGCATCCTTAAACCAGTAGTCGATGATCCGATCGTCATCGGAGAAGAGCGGGAGATAGACGATGCCATCGTCCTTTTCGGACAGGCTTCCGAGATGGGCGCGATTCGCTTCGAATTCCGACCGCGACATCGATGGGGCCGCGAGGACGAGGCGGTCGAAGCGCGGGCCGAGGCGCGTCCGCAGCAGGCGCAGGTGGGCGGCAAAAGCGCTCTCGGTCGCGACCACGCCGGGTTCGACCGGATGGCAACGGGCATCGACGACGATCAGATAGTCCACATCCAGATCCTGGGATCGATCTCGGGGCGGGATGCCCCATCACACGGGGAATCCGACCCCGTCCACCGCGGCCCGACCGGCCGCGGAGATCCTGCATCGAGCGGCGAGGCCCGCAGGTTGAGTGCCCGATCGTGCGTCGGGGTGTGAAGATTCGTCTCGACGGCGCAGCCCGGAGGCACCTTCCTCGCAGGTCGTCGGGACAAGGGATACCATTGGATAGCCACTTTTTTCGTTCAGCGGGGACTCCCTATTGATGGCAGAGGAGAAGCCGCCCCGGTCCGGGAAACGGATCAAGGTAGGCCCTCCACAGTTCGATGAACAGCCCAGCGGGGCGACCGGGTTCGCCTGCCGGAACGAAGCTGTTCCGTATCGTGAAGTGAGATTGCGATGCCTGCGAATAGGCCCTTTTCCTGCGTCCTGATCGGTTCCGAATCCCTGCTGATCCAATGTGGCGAGGTCCTGCGTGAGAAGGGCCAGGAGATCCGAGCCGTCGTGTCCGACGACGACCAGATCCTGGACTGGGCCGGAAAGTCCGCAATCCCGACCCTGGCCCCCGGCAAGGGTCTGGCCGATCGACTCCGGCCCATCGACCACGACTACCTGTTCAGCATCACGAACCTGACCCTGCTGCCGGAAGAGGTGCTCCGTCTCCCGAAGCGGGCGGCCATCAATTTCCACGACGGACCGCTCCCGCGCTATGCGGGCATGTACGCGCCCGTCTGGGCGCTCCTGGAAGGGGAAACGGAGTACGGCGTCAGCTTCCACGAGATGACGGCCGGGGCGGACGAAGGGGATCTCTATGTCCAGCGCCTCTTCGAGATCGGACCCGAGGAGACCTCTCTCACCCTGAACACCCATTGCTATGCCGCGGCGATCGAGGCCTTCACTGAACTGGTCGACGGACTGGTCTCGGGCCGCCTCGAGAAACGTCCCCAGGATCTCTCCCAGCGGACCTATTTCGGCCGCTTCCAGCGACCCGCGGCCGCGGCGGTCCTGGATTGGCAGCGGCCTGCCGAGGAACTCATCCGCTGGATCCGCGCGATGGACTTCGGCTCGTACGAGAACGCTTTCGCGCTCCCGCGGATGCTGCATCGCGACGGGCAGGGCGGGCCCGGGGACCATGCCCTCCATCTGGTCCGAAAGGCCGAGGTCCAGACCGGGGCCGATCCGACCGATCGGCCATCCGGCACGATCCTGGGGATCGACGGCGAGGGGATGACGATCGCGTGCGGCGACGGACAGACCCTCCGCCTGACGGAGATGACCTGTCCGAAGGGGGTTCCGATCGAGCCGGCCCGCGTGGCGTCGCGTCTCGGACTCGCTGAAGGCGGCCGACTCGAGCCCCTCTCACCCGAAGTGATCGAACGTCTCGAAAGCCTCGGCACGGAAGCCACCCGGGCCGAGGCCTTCTGGGTCCGTCGGCTCGCCGGGCTCGAGAGCATCGAGATGCCCTATCGGAACGCGGAGGCGGGCGCGAGGCCCCCGTCGGAATCCGGGTGCGTGGAGCTGGCTCGCCCGACGGGTTTCGCCGGAGACGCGATCGATTGGATCGCCGGCTTCGCCACGTATCTGGCTCGGATCAGCGGGCGCTCGACCTTCGATGTCAGCTATTCCGATGCCGGACTCGCGGAGAGGGTCGAGGGACTCACGGAGGTCTTCGCCGAGCGGGTGCCCCTGCGGATCCGGATCGATCTCGGGGGAACGGCGGCAGAAGCCCGTGAGGCCGTCGCCGAGAGCCTCGAACGAACGCAGGATCGCCAGACCTTCTTCCAGGACGTCGTCGCCCGCTACCCGCAGCTCGCCCGGAACCCGGATCTGGTCGCGGGTCGTCTGGCGACGGTGGCCGTCGAGATCCGGGACGATGTCGAAGCGGCCCTGCGACCCGAAGGGACCGACTGTGTCCTGGTCGTGGATCCGGCCGGCGACCGCGTTCGGCTCCTCCACGATCCGCAGATCCTCGATCCGTCCTCTGTCCGGGAGATCGCGGACCAGCTCGGGGTCTTTCTCGAGGGCTTCGCGCGCGGGAACGATCCGATCCGGAAGCTCGCGCTGCAGGACGAGACGCATCGAGCGAAGATCCTGGTCGAATGGAATCGTACGGCAGTCGACTATCCCCGCGATCGTTGCATCCACGATTTCTTCGAGGATCAGGTGGCGACCCGTCCCGATGAGACGGCTCTCGTCTTCGAAGACGAAACTCTCGACTATCGGTCCCTCGCACAACGCGTCCATCGCCTGGCGCATCATCTCGTCGGACTCGGTGTCGGTCCCGATACGCTCGTCGGCATCCATCTGGAACGTTCGATCGACATGGTGGTCGCCGTCCTCGCCACCCTGGAAGCCGGCGGAGCCTATGTGCCCCTCGACCCGACCTACCCGGCGGACCGGATCGCCTACATGATCGAGGACTCGAAGGCTGGAGTCGTCCTCACGACCTCGGATCTGGCGGAGGCGATGCCTGCGGGCCGGGCTCGCGTGGTGCGGTTGGATCGGGAAGCGGAGGCCATCGCGGCCCATCCGGACACGAGACCGGAGAGCCGGGTCGATCCCAGCCATCTCGCCTATGTGATCTACACCTCGGGTTCCACGGGCAAACCCAAGGGCGTGATGGTCGAGCACCGGAACGTCGTGAATTTCTTCGCGGGGATGGACGAGCGGATTCCTCACGATCCGCCCGGGGCCTGGTTGGCACTGACGAGCCTGTCTTTCGACATCTCGGTTCTCGAGCTCCTCTGGACACTCACCCGGGGCTTCAAGCTGGTCGTGTACCTGGATCGGGAGCGGAAGGCCGTGACCCCCGGCTCCGAGCCCTTCCGTCCCCTCGATTTCGGGCTGGCCATGTGGGGCAGCGATGCGGGGCCCGGACCGCGCAAATACGAACTCATGCTGGAGGCCGCCAGGTTCGGAGATACCCACGGCTTCAGCTCGATCTGCACGCCGGAGCGTCATTTCGGAGCCTTCGGAGGCCCGTTTCCGAATCCCTCGGTCACGAGCGCGGCGATTGCGGCCGTCACGGACCGGATCCAGATCCGATCGGGCAGCTGCATCCTGCCGCTGCATCATCCGATCCGGGTGGCCGAGGAGTGGGCCGTCGTCGACAACCTTTCGGGCGGACGCGTCGGACTCGCTTTCGCGTCGGGCTGGCAGCCGAACGATTTCGTGATCCGGAAGGACAACTACGCCGATGCCAAGAAGACGATGTTCGAGTCCGCGAAGATCGTGCAGCGGCTCTGGCGCGGCGAGGCCGTCGAGTTCGAGAGTCCGACCGGCGCCCTGGTGCCCACGGCGACCCTGCCGCGCCCCGTCCAGAAGGATCTGCCGTCATGGATGACGACCGCCGGCAATCCCGAGACCTTTCGCGCGGCGGGCGAGGGCGGATTCAACATCCTGACCCATCTGCTCGGCCAATCCCTGGAGGAACTGGCAGAGAAGATCAAGGTCTACCGCCGGGCGCGTGCGGCGGCCGGATACGACCCCGAGACCGGCGTCGTCACCTGCATGCTGCACACCTTCGTCGGGGACGACCTCGACGAGGTCCGGGAGACCGTGCGCCAGCCGATGAAGGACTACCTCGCGAGCGCGATGGCGCTCGTGGTGGGCTTCGCCTGGACCTTCCCGGCCTTCGAGCGTCCGGGCGGGCCGGACTCCAAGCCCGAAGACGTCGATCTGGCCTCCCTGACCGAGGACGAGACGGACGCGATTCTCGAATTCGCGTTCGAGCGCTATTTCGAGACGAGCGGTCTCTTCGGTACGCCCGAAGTCTGCGCCCAGATGGTCGATCGCGTGAAGGCGGCGGACATCGACGAGATCGCCTGCCTGATCGATTTCGGCGTTCCGGTCGACACCGCCCTTTCGGCCCTGCCGCTGCTCGATCAGGTCCGCCGCGAAGCGAATGAAGCCCCGGCCGGATTCGACGCGAGCGCTCCCGTCCGAACCCGGACCGATCATTCCATGGCGGCCCAGATCGAACGCCACGGAATCACCCACATGCAATGCACGCCGTCCCATGCCAGCATGCTGCTGACGGATCCCGATACCCGGGAAGCGGTCAGCCGCATCGAGCATTGGATGATCGGTGGAGAGGCCTTCCCCGTTTCGCTCGCGGCGGATCTCGCCGATGCCGGTTGCCGAAACATCACCAACATGTACGGACCGACGGAGACGACGATCTGGTCGTCCACCGAGGTCGTCGAAGGCCGGCCAGAATCGATCTCGATCGGTCGTCCCATCGCCAATACGCGTTTCTACATCCTGGGCGAAGGCGACGAGCCGCTTCCCGTCGGCATTCCGGGGGAGTTGCTGATCGGCGGGGACGGGGTCGTCCGGGGCTATCTCGATCGGCCGGAACTGACCGCCGAGCGCTTCGTGCCGGATCCCTTCAGCGAGGATCCCGGGGCTCGTCTCTATCGGACCGGGGATCTCGCTCGTTGGCGGTCCGACGGAACGATCGAATTCCTCGGACGCCTCGACCATCAGGTCAAGATCCGGGGCTATCGGATCGAGCTCGGGGAGATCGAGGCCCGACTCGCCGCCCTGCCCGAGGTGCGCGAGGCGGTCGTGATCGCCCGGGAGGATGTTCCGGGGGATGTCCGTCTGGTCGCCTATCTGATTGCGGAAGCGACCCCCCTTCCCGAGGCGGACCTGAAGGCGGCGCTGCTCGAAGATCTGCCCGATTTCATGGTGCCGTCCGCCTTCGTCCATCTCGACCGGTATCCGCAGACGCCGAACGGCAAGATCGATCGCAAGGCGCTTCCGGTCCCCGATCAGGTCCAGGTCCGATCGAAGGCCGAATTCAAGGCGCCCGACAATGAACTCGAAATGACGATTGCCGAGGTCTGGAAGCAGGTCCTCTATCTCGACCAGGTCGGAATCGACGATAACTTTTTCGACCTCGGCGGGCACTCACTGCTCGTCGTGCAGGCCCACCGCAAATTGCGGGAAGCCTGTCCGAAGCCGATCAGCTTGACCGACCTCTATCGCTTCCCCACGATCCGGGGGCTCGCAGCGCACCTGGGAGAGGATGGGGGTTCGGTGGAGCAGGTGGAGAAGAGCCAGGCGCGGGGTGAAAAGCGGCGCCAGGCCCTGGGCCGCCGCCGCCGTCGTGGTCAGCAGCGGTAGCCTGCGAGCCCGTCCTGTCGTCGACGGGCCGTGTCGGAGGTTGGAGAAGGCCGAATGAGCGAATCGGAAGTGAACGAGAACGACATCGCGATCGTCGGTCTCGCACTTCGTGTTCCAGGGGCCGAAACGCCTTCCGACTTCTGGAAGAACCTGCGCGAGGGCGTCGAATCGATCCAACGTCTCGATGAGGAGACCCTGCTGGCTGCCGGGGAGTCTCCCGAGACGCTGCGCAATCCCAATTATGTTCCGGCCGCGGGCCCGCTCGAGAACATGAAGATGTTCGACGGTGAGTTCTTCGGATTCAGCCCCAAGGAATCCGCGATCCTGGATCCGCAGCACCGGCATTTCACGGAGTGTTGCTGGGAAGCGCTGGAAGATGCGGGTCATCCCCCCGAAAAGTTCGATGGCCAGGTCGGTGTCTTCGGGGGCTGCGGGATGGGCAGCTATTTCTATTTCAACGTGTGTACGAATCGGGAACTCGTCGAGTCCGTCGGGCATTTCCTGCTGCGCCATACCGGCAATGACAAGGACTTCCTGACGACCCGGGTGGCCTATACCCTCGATCTCCGCGGTCCGGCGGTGAACGTCCAGACCGCCTGCTCGACCTCCCTCGTCGCGACCCATCTGGCCTGCCAGAGTCTCCTCAGCGGGGAATGCGACCTCGCGCTCGCGGGCGGCTCGACGATCCTGCTTCCGCACAACCGCGGCTACGTCTATGCCGAGGGGGAGGTCCTGTCGCCGGACGGCCATTGCCATGCCTTCGATCGGCGCGCCCAGGGAACCGTGTTGACCAGCGGGGCGGGTGTCGTCGCCCTTCGACGCCTCGAAGACGCGCTCGAGGATGGCGACCATGTCTACGCCGTGATCAAGGGGTCGGCGATCAACAACGACGGTGGTCAGAAGGTCGGCTATCTCGCGCCGAGCGTCGACGGCCAGACGTCGGCGATGACCGAGGCCTATTCCGTCGCGGACATCGATCCCGCTTCGATCAGCTACGTCGAATGTCATGGGACCGGGACCTACATGGGGGACCCGATCGAGATCGCAGCGCTCACCCAGGCTTTCCGGACCACGACCGAGGCCACGGGCTTCTGCCGGATCGGGTCCGTGAAGTCGAATATCGGCCATCTCGACACGGCTGCGGGGGTCGCCAGCCTGATCAAGGTGGCGCTCGCCCTCGACAACGAGGAATTGCCCGCCTCGATCAGCTATTCCGAGCCCAACCCGGAAATCGGGTTCGAGCAGACGCCTTTCGTCGTGAACGATGAACTCCGGGAATGGCCGCGCACGTCGCAACCGAGACGGGCGGCGGTGAATTCCCTGGGTGTCGGCGGGACCAATGCCCATGTGGTGCTCGAAGAGGCTCCGCTCGTGCGGCCGACGAGCGAATCGCGCCAGCCCTTCCAGCTCCTGAAGCTCTCTGCACGCAACAACAAATCCCTCGACGGAAACACCCGCGCCCTGGCGGCGCACCTGCGCGACCATCCGGAGCTCGCCCTGGCGGACGTGGCCTATACGCTCGACGTGGGACGACGCGAGATGGATCGTCGGCGGGTGCTGGTCGCGCGGGATCGGGACGAGGCGGTCGAACTCCTCGAACACTCGGATCCCCGTCGCGTCTTCACGCATGCGGTCCCGGACGTCCCGGTTTCCGTGGTCTTCATGTTCTCGGGGGCAGCGAGTCAGTACGCCGGGATGGCCGCCGATCTCCATGCCTCCGAACCCGTCTTTCGCGAACACCTCGACCGCGGGCTCGATCGGCTCGAGGCGCGGACCGGTCGTGATCTTCGCCCGATCCTGCTTCCCAGGTCGGAGGAGCATGGCGCCGCCGAGGAGGCGCTCCAGGAGACGAGTGTCCAGCTTCCGGCGATCTTCCTGATCGAGTACGCGCTGGCGCGGCTCTGGATGTCCTGGGGTGTGGAGCCCGATCTCATGATCGGACACAGCATGGGCGAGAACACGGCGGCGTGTATCGCCGGCGTGCTGTCCTTCGACGATGCACTGGACCTGCTCATCCTGCGCGGCGAGCTCACCCAGCGGGCCGATGAAGGGGCGATGGTCAGTGTGAACCTGCCCGTCTCGGAACTCGAGCCCCTGCTCGAAGGCACTTCCTGTGATCTCGCATCGGTCAATGCGCGGGAACTCTGTGTCGCGGCGGGCACGATCGAAGCCGTCGAGGCCCTCGAGAAGATCCTCGCCGAGAGGGAGGTCGAATATCGAAGGCTGCCGATCACCCGGGCAGGGCATTCAAGGCTCTTCGACCCGATTCTCGAAGATTTTCGCAACTTCCTGAAAGGATTGGAACTTCACCCGCCCACGATTCCCTTCATCTCGAACCGGACGGGGCGTCCGATCCTTCCCGAAGAGGCGACGGATCCGGAATACTGGGTCGGGCATCTCCGCCACACGGTCCGCTTTGCCGACGGCCTCGACTCGATCCTCAACACACCGGGCCGACTCCTGATCGAGATCGGACCCGGGCAGGCCCTCTGCTCCTTCGCCCGCCAGCACCCCGCCGCGCGTCAGGGGACCAACATCGTTCCCTCCCTTCGCCATCGGGACGATCCGGTCCCGGATCCGGCCTTCTTCCTGGGCAGCCTCGGCCGGGCCTGGGCCTCGGGCCTCGATCTGGATCTCTCGAAGCTGCGAGAGGGCGAAGTGCGGCGACGGGTCCCGCTGCCGACCTATGCCTGGAACCATCAGGCCTATTTCATCGAACCGACGGAGCAGACGAGCGTCGGGCAGGACCCGTCCCAGATCGAACGGATCGAGGACCTGGCGGATTGGGGACACCGTCCCGTCTGGCTTTCCGTCGCTGCGGAGCGGAAGGCGGCCCGAGGCGAGGAGACCTGGCTGGTCTTCATGGACGGAGCGGGAATCGGCCGGCGACTGAAGACGCGGCTCGAGGACGACGGCCAGCGCGTGATCTGCGTGTATGAAGGCGACGCGTTCTCCAAACGGAATCCCGACGAGTATACCCTGGCCCCGGAACTGGGTCGTGCGGGCTACGATGCGCTGATCCAGGATCTCGTTGCCCACGGAAACACGCCCAGCCAGATCGTCCATCTATGGTTGGTGACCGACTCCGAGCGTTTCCGGCCGGGCTCGAGCTTCTTCCACCAGAACATCCAGGACGGCTTCTACAGTCTGTACTTCCTGGCCCAGGCCCTGGGCGACGAAAGTCTTCCGCGGCCGCTCCACCTGAGCGTCGTGTCGAACGGGATGCAGAGTGTCGGGGAGACCGATGCGCTCCTCTATCCGGAAAAGGCGACCGTCCTGGGTCCGGTCAAGGTGATCCCGCGCGAACTTCCCGACGTCACGTGCAAGAGCATCGATCTCTCGCTTCCGACCCGTTCCGAGGGATGGCTGGCCGCATGGCGCGATCGTCTGGGCAGGAAGCGGCCGGCCGATCCGGATTCGACCCTCGATGCCATCACCGAAGGACTCGTACGGGAACTACGGGGACCCGCGGCCTGCGATGTCGTCGCGCTGCGGGGCAGGGATCGCTATGTACGCCGCTTCGAACCCGAGAAACTGGCAGCGGTCCCGGATACGGCATCCCACGGTCTTCGGAAAGGAGGAACCTACCTGCTGACCGGGGGTCTCGGGGGCCTCGCACTCAACCTGGCCGATCGTCTCGCGCGGGATCTGCAGCCGCAGCTCATCCTGCTCGGCCGCTCCCCCTTCCCTCCCCGTGAAGAGTGGGACGAATGGCTTCTCAGTCGTGGCGGCGACGATACGACCGGGCGACGCATCCGGAAGATCCGCGCTCTCGAGGAAGCCGGCGCGCGGGTCGAGATCGCGACCGCCGACGTCACGAATCTCGAAGAGATGCGTTCCGTCGTCTCGTCGCTCCGCACGCGCTTGGGTCCGATCCACGGGGTCTTCCACATCGCGGGCGTGGTGAAGGACGAGCTGATCCAGCTGAAGCAGGATTCCGACATCGAGGATGTCTTCGGTCCCAAGGTCTACGGCACCCTCGTCCTGGACGGGCTCCTCGAATCCATGGGGACCGAACTCTTCGTGCTCTTCTCGTCCACGAGCGCGATCGCGGCGCCCCCCGGTCAGGTCGACTATGCGGGCGCGAACGCGTTCCTGGACGCGTATGCCTGGAGCCGCAGGGATTCCGGCGTCCGGACGATCTCGATCGACTGGGGGATCTGGAACGAGATCGGAATGGCCGCCGAAAGCTTCGGCGATACGGAGGGGGTCTCCGCGCGGGAGCGGGCCCTTCCGACGGGGCCGATGGACCATCCCTTCTTCGATGAGCGGACCCGGGACAGCCACGGCCGGACGGTCTTCCGGAAGAACTTCTCCCCCCAACGGGACTGGGTCCTCGACGAACACCGGACCCGGGCGGGCCAGGCCCTCTTGCCGGGAACCGCGTATCCCGAACTCGCCCGGGCGGCACTGGCCGAGTACGGCGAGGCCGAGGCCTTCGAGATCCGGGACCTCTTCTTCATCCGGCCACTCTACCTCCCCGACGGCGAGAATCGCGATGTCCGCGTCCAGCTCAGGCCTTCCGATCAGGGGTATCGGTTCGAGGTGCGAACGGCCTGCCAGCTCGATGGGCGGGCGGGCTGGGAACTCAATGCCCAGGCCAGTCTCGAACTCGGAGGGATCGAACGACCCGAGACGCTGGACCTCGAGGCGATCGACTCGCGCTGCCAGGTCGATCGGACCAGCGTGAATCCGGAGGGACATCGGTCGGGCCAGGAGGAACACGTCGTTTTCGGCCCGCGATGGCGCGTCCTGCGCCGCGTCGTCCGATCGGAGGCCGAGGCCCTGGCGGAACTCGAACTTCCCGACGCCTTCCTCGGAGATCTCGATCGGCTGGGATTGCATCCGGCGCTGCTCGACTACGCGACGGGCTATGCCATGGATCTGATCGAGGACTATCGGCCGGAGCTCGGGCTCTGGATTCCCGTCTCGTATGGGCGCATGGCGATCTTCGGGCGGCTTCCCCGGAAGATCTACAGCTGGGTCCGCAATCGCGGTGAGAACCGGGCTTCCTCGGACTTCGCCGTCTTCGACGTCACGATCAGCGACGAAGAGGGCAGGGTGCTGCTCGAGATCGAGGAGTACACGATCAAGCGGCTGCACGAGGCTCCGGATTTCGATCAGGCCACGGGGCCGAGCCGGGCGGACGTCGAATTCGAGAGTTCCGTCGGCAGCGGCGAAACCCGCGATCTCTCGCCGGCGGAACGACAGCTGCGACGCAACTACGAGCGGGGGATCCGACCCAGGGAGGGCACCGAAGCCCTGCTCCGGGTCCTCGCTGCGGATCCCCTGCCTCAGGTGGTCGTGAGTTCCCTCGATCTGGCCTCGGTCATCCGTCAGGTCGAGAAGGTTTCGGAACAATCCACGGGATCGACGACGAAATTCGAGCGTCCGGATCTCGACAGCGAATACGTCGAGCCGCGGGACGACATCGAACGCACGCTCGTCGGCATGTGGGAGGAGTTGCTGGGCGTCGACCAGCTGGGTGTCCGAGACGATTTCTTCGAGTTGGGCGGGCACTCGCTGATCGCCGTGCGCCTCTTCACGATGATCAAGAAGACCTTCCAGACCGATTTCCCGATCTCGGTCCTTTTCGAGGCGCCGACGATCGAAGGCTGTGCGGCGCTGATTCGCGAGGCGCGAGGAGAGTCCGAGGCGGAAGAGCCCGGGGCGGAGGGCTCTCGGGAAAGCCGTCGTACGCGCTACAAGTACCTGGTCGCCATGGATCCGAATCGTGGTCAGGGGGGGGACCATCCTCCGTTCTTCCTGGTCGCTGGCATGTTCGGCAACGTCCTCAACCTGCGCCATCTCGCGACGCTCGTGGGCGCGGATCGGCCCTTCTACGGTTTGCAGGCGCGCGGGCTCTACGGCGACGAGCCCCCGCACGAGAGCTTCGAGGAGATGGCCGAGGCCTACATCGAGGAGATCCGGACGGTCCAGCCCGAGGGCCCCTACTACATCGGCGGTTTCTCGGGCGGAGGGCTCACGGCCTTCGAGATGGCGCACCAGTTCCGGGATGCGGGGGAGGAGGTCGGACTGCTGCTCCTGCTCGATTCCCGTCTGCCCCAGACCCCGCCGCTGACCCGACTGGATCGGGCGAAGATCCAGTGGCAGCGCATGCGACGGCGCGGTCCGGGATACCTGATCGAGTGGGCCCGGAATCGTGCGCGCTGGCAGATGGAACAGATCGAGAAGCGCCGGCAAGGCGGAGGGGAACCCGCTCGGACACAGGACCAGTTCCACAACGAAGCGATCGAAGCCGCCTTCCGGGCCGCGCTCCCGAAATACCGGATGCGACACTATCCGGGTCCGATGGTGCTCTTCCGGCCCAAGCCCGATCGTGCCTACGTCCTCGGCCGGGACCGCGTGGTCGACTCCGCGAAGGAATGGGTCTGGGATGACAACGGTTTCGGTGCCTGGGTCGATTCGATCGAGGTCCACGAGATGCCCGGAGACCACGACAGCATGGTTCTCGAGCCGAATGTCAGAGTGATGGCGGCCCGCCTCCGCAAGACCCTCGCCGAGGCCGAAGAGCGGCTCGAGCGGGCCGGCCCCCGGAAGCGGGAAGCAACCGGAGAGAGCGATTGAGCGGGCTGTCCCCGAGCCCGATCAGATCGTCGCGTGGGGATCTCGCGGAGGGTGTCCGTCGGGCTTGGGACCCGGACTGAAATTGTAGCGGATGAAGTCTCGCAGATGGCCTTTCGGGTCCTTGCTCTCCCGCCCGAGGAAGAGGTATCGGAGGCGGCAGAATGCCGCCCCGACGACATAGACGAGATTCGCGATCAGGAGATAGAGGCGACCGTGGTTCTTCCGGAAATAGTGCCGTCTCGACGCGAACCAGAACGTCGGGGTCGGACGCGACTTCTCCTTCATGCCCGTCGAAACCGAACCGATATGCGTGACCGAACTCTCGACGACATAGCAGGTCGGCCATCCCGCCCGGGCCGCGCGCAGGCAGTAGTCGGTCTCTTCGAAATAGAGGAAGAAGGTTTCGTCCATCAGGCCGATCTCTTCGACGACCTCACGCCGGATCAGCATGCTGGCCCCGGCCAGCCAATCCACGCGCCGTGTCTCGCGTGGCAGCGGAAGAGCGACGATCCATCTGTCCAGCAGCTTCGAGACGATCCCGATCCCGAGCGTCGACTCGAACTCGCTCCAGATCGTCGGAAACCGGAAGGCGGTCTTGTGGGGAACGGGCTCGGGCCCGTGGACATAGCTTCCGGCGATCCCGACCCGCGGATGGTCGTCGAGGTAGTCGACCAGGGCCCGGACGCAACCTTCGTCGGGAAAGGCATCCGAATTCAGCAGGTAGAAATAGTCGGGCTTGTCCTCCCGGTCCAGCGCCCGGGTGATCGCGAAATTGTTTCCGTATGCGAATCCGCCGTTGTAGTCCGAAGCCAGCACCGAGACCCGTTCGGACCAGGGAGACTCATCGACCGCTTTTCGCATCCTTTCGAGGGAACCGTCCCTCGAGTCGTTGTCGACGATCGTGACGCGGGCATCCGGAAACCTCTCGAGTTCGCGCATCAGCGCGGCCAGGGCCTCGAGAGTCATCTCCGGGGTCTTGTAGTTGAGGATGATCGCTTGGAGCTTCATCGGATTCCCTGCAAGCGCCTCCGGCAGGTTCCGGAGGAGAGGGTCGGAGTCATCGAACGGGGTCGGCGGAACAGGATGCATCGACTCGACGCCGCATGCACGCGACCTTCCTATCGGTCGGCCGCACGGAAAGCCGGAGTCCGGATCCGATCCGGGGGAAGGGCCTCACACCTCGTCATCCCGCCCGCCGGCGAGGGGGCGTTCCCTGCCGGCGTGATCGGCTATCCTCCAGGACAGACCAATGCGGAAAGGATCCCGATGGGATCCCCGGAAACCGGTTTGATCCGGGAACGCGGCCGTCCGAGGGTTTCCGACCCTCATGCGTCCCCCGATGCCCCTGGAACCGGAAGAGCTGGAACCGGAAGAGCTGGATCCGGAAGAGCTGGATAGAGGAGTGCCGGTTGGTCGATCCATCGAAGGCTTCTGAATCCGCGCCCAGCGGACCTTTCGCCCGGTCCCAGCGGGTCCCCGCCCGCTTCACGTCGCGTGATGTCGGGTCGTTCTTCCTGGTCCTGATGGGGCTGGGCATCATGGCGACCGCGCTCGTCCTGAATCCCTGGACGGGACGCCTCGTCTGGGGTGTCGCCGTCATCGACAAGCGGGATGTCCTGACCGGCTATGCGATCACCAGTCTCCTGCTCGGTGGGTTGATCGTCTACCTGGGCAGCCGGATCGGCCGACAGACGGATGGAAGAGGGGACGGCGTGGCGCTCCTCCTCGTCCTGGTCAGCCTGCTCGTGCTGGCCGACCGGTTGTTGCTGGTGAATTTCGGCCTGCCTCTCTGGATCCATGATCCCGTTCTCCACTACCGCCATCGGCCGAATGCCATTCGCACGCTCGCCCGGGCGGGGCGGCCGAACGACCGGATCGAGATCAACGCCTGGGGACATCACGACACGGATTTCCCCGAAGCGAAACCGGAGGGCGAGTTCCGGGGGCTGATGATCGGTGACTCCGTCACGATGGGAGACCAGCTGATCTACGACGAGACCTTCAGCGCCCAGCTCGAACGGATGCTTCGCGAAGAGGATCCGCGTTTCGCCTCGTACCAGATCATCAATACGGGCGTCCACGGCTATGCGACCTATCAGGAAGTCGAGATCCTTCGCGAGTCGCTTCGCTTTGCCCCCGACTTCGTGGCCATCGGGTTCTGCATGAACGACCTGACCGAACCCTCGGTCGTGGCCCGGGGCTTCGAGAAAGCGGACCGCGATTATCATCACGTGGTGTCGACCACCAGTCCGTTGCAGGGATTCTTCCTGAACGAGACGGGATTCGGACGTCTGGTCCAGGAGCTGCGGAGCCGATCGACCTCGCTGAACGCCGAGCGCATGTCGGAACTCGATGGGGTTCGCAGTGTCGCCCGGGCGGATCGGACCGATCCACGATGGCGAGAGGTCTGGGATTGGGTCCTGCGGGATCTCGAGGAGATGTACTCGATCGCACGATCCGCGGACGCGGAGACGGCACTCCTGATCTTTCCCTTCACCTTCCAGCTGCTCGACGAATCGGCCCGGATGCCCCAGGCGATCCTCACGGAGCATGCGCGCCGGCATGGGGTGCCCGTTCTGGACTTCACGGGGCCATTCGCAGATCGGATCTACGCCGATCGGGAATTGCTGGCGCTGCTTCGCGAAAGGGGTTTCTCGAACGATCGGATCGAACGGATCTTCGGCGACGAGACGAGACGCTACTTCCTCGACAACGACCATCTGACCCCGGCGGGCCACGAGGTCGTCGCCCGGGCTCT
>DRKE01000280.1 GCA_011051925.1 Deltaproteobacteria bacterium | reverse complement strand
GGAACGGGAATGGCGAGCGGCACCTCGATGGCGACGCCCCACGTCGCCGGCGCGATCGCCGCGATCCGGGAGGCCGTTCCCGGTGCGAGTGCCGACGAAATCGACAACGCGCTGGTCCTGTCGGGGCTCGCGATCCTCGATCCGCGGAACGGCATCACGACGCCGCGCATCCGGGTCCTCGACACGATCGACCTGCTCGAATCGACCATGGTGCCACCCGGGCAGTCGGGTGGCTCCCCGTCCGGGGGCGGAAGCGCCAACGGTCCACCCGCAGCCACCGCGAGCTCGGGCGGCGGGGGCGGCGGCGGATGCGGTCTCGTCGGCCTCGAGCCTTTCCTCGTCCTGGGGCTCATCCGGCTCGGCCGGGGCCGCCGGAGGCCCGGCACCGAAGGGGCCTGCTGACCCCGATCCGTCGTCGGCGTCGGCGGAAGAGACCGGTGCGGCGCGGTCTTCGTGAAACAAAGCGGAGCGTGTGTCGATTCTCGTCGTCGGTCGCGAGATCACGGGAATGGGGTGGACCCTGTCGCCCGCGACCGAGGCGAGCCATTGCCGAAAACCGTGCCGTGCCACTCTCGGGGCTTCAGCAAGGACTGGACGAGGACGGATCAGGGCTGACGGCCGGCGGACCCGCCCGCGGGCCCCGGGCTTCAGATCGCGCGACTCGCGAACGGAAGCGAAGAACGAAGTCCTTCCGATTCAGGCACCGGGCGTGCGAATCACCATCAGACGGATCTCGGTCATGTCCTCGATGGCGAATTTCACGCCCTCGCGACCGAGTCCACTCTCCTTCACACCACCGTAGGGCATATGATCGACGCGCCAGGACGGCACATCCCCGATCACCACCCCACCGACCTCGAGTCGATCCCAGGCCGCGTGGGCCTTGTAGAGGTCCCGCGTGAAGATGCCCGCCTGCAGTCCGAAGACCGAATCGTTCACCTCGTCGAGAGCGGCATCAAAGTCGTCAAAGCGCGAAAGGATCGCGACGGGACCGAAGGCTTCCTGCCTCACGACATCCTGATCGCGCGGCACGTTCTCGAGCAGGGTCGCTTCGAGCATCGCGCCCTCACGATGCCCTCCGCATAACAATGTCGCCCCCGCGTCGATCGCGGATTCGATCCAGCCATGCAGCCGCGCCGCCTCCTTCTCCGAGATCATCGGCCCGATGAAGGTCGTCTCGAGTCTGGGATCCCCCATCTCGAGGGCTTTCGTCCGCGCGACGAGTGCGTTCCGGAAGGTTTCGTAGATGTCCGCATGAACGATGACGCGCTGGACACCGATGCAGCTCTGGCCGCTCTGATAGAAAGCCCCGAACACGATCCGCTCGACCGCATCGTCGAGGTCGGCGTCCGCATCGACGATGACCGCGGCATTGCCACCCAGTTCGAGCACGACGGGCTTCTTGCCCGCCTTCGCCTTGAGATC
The DNA here is from genome assembly GCA_011051925.1 of Deltaproteobacteria bacterium. Taxonomy (GTDB): domain Bacteria; phylum Myxococcota_A; class UBA9160; order UBA9160; family UBA4427; genus UBA4427. The sequence continues at coordinate 3,168 of DRKE01000280.1, read as the reverse complement.
CCAGCCGACACCCGGCGACCCCGTGAAGGAAAGCAGCTTCAGACGATCGTCTTCCGTGAAACGGGCCGCACCCGCCCGGGAGCAGGGCAGGATGGAGAAGGCGCCCCGGGGCAGATCCGTCTCCGCGAGCACTTCGCCGATCACGAGAGCCCCGATCGGTGTCAGGCTCGCGGGCTTCAGGACGAAGGGACAGCCCACGGCGAGGGCCGGAGCCACCTTGTGGGCGGCCAGGTTCAGCGGAAAATTGAAGGGGGAGATGAAGGAGCAGGGTCCGATCGGAACACGCTTCCACATCCCCTGATAGCCGCGGGCACGGGGACTGATATCGAGGGGCATCACGTCGCCCCCGATCCGAACGGATTCCTCCGAGGCGATCTGGAACGTGTCGATCAGGCGCGTGACCTCGCCCCGAGCGTCCTTGATCGGCTTGCCCGCCTCGATGCACAGCGCCATCGCGAGCTCTTCGAAACGCTCCCGAAAACGAGCGACACAATGGTCGAGGACGGCTTTTCGCTCGTAGGCCGCGAGCGCGGCCATCGGCTCGGTCGCTTCGACCGCCAGCCCGATCGCCCGATCGATCGCGGCGTCATCGGCAAGCGCGACACGGGTCGCCACCTCGCCACTGTACTTGTCGACGACCTCGAGATCGTGATTGGGCGCCTCGGGCGCATTGCCCAGGTAGTAGGGATAGGACTCGGCCAGGGACATCGCACCTCCTCGAACTGGCGTCGACCCCCGGTCGACCCTTCCATGATCCCATGATCGGCGCCCTTGCGAACCCTTCGCGGTTGCGGGCGGAACGATGGATCGAGCACCACCCCTCTTTCCGGCGGCGTGGTGAAAAACATCCGAACAACGACGAGCCTGCTCCGCATCGCCAGCCTAGCCCAGCCTCTTTCCCGATGGTCCGGCACGACTCGAACTGTAGATTTCCTGCGTATCGGCCGATGAGCCAGCCCTATGAATGGTGAGAATTCCCTACCAGGCTGGCTGCGCCAGATCCTGATCGGCATCGCGCTCTTCTTCGCGGGCGCGATCCTGGCGTTCGGCTATTCCTACCGCCCCCTCCACGGCGCGTTGACCTGGAAGATCGATCGGCTCGAAACGCGCCTCGACGAACGGAATCGCGAGAACGTCCGGCTGCGCGACACCTTGGCCCGACAGAAGGCGATCGAGGAGAAGAAGGTCGATCCCGAGACCCTCGCCCAGGTCGAGCGGGAGCTCGAAGAAACGAAGCGCGTGCTGACCCGGACCGAGCGGGATCTGAAACGGGCCGAGAAGAAGCGGAAGGCAGCGCTCGCCAGCGCGACACGCTGGCGAAAACGCTTCGAGGAATTGCGCGATGCGCCCGCTCCGACGCCCTCGCCCGAACCGGTCGCATTGGCCCCTGCTCCACCCGGGCCGGCTTCGAACCCGTCGGGCCCGGCGACGGTCGGCGCGGCATCCGAGCCTTCGACGATCGCACCCGCTGCGCCGGCGGCGTCCGACCCGGATCGGCCCGCATCGGCGTCGGCGGCCACCGCGCCGTCGCCCCCGCCCCAGGGACGTGGCATCCTCCTGCCGACCGAGGTCGATGTCGAGGCGGGACGCGGCCCGCGCTGACCCCGGTCTTTCTTGACGAATCGGTAGGACCTCCCTCTTCACATGTCGGTCCACGGCGAATACAACCGGGCCCTCGAGACCCTGCTGGCGACCCTCCGACAGCTCGAAGCCCCCCCGGTCGGAGGCTGGATCGAAGCCCTCGAGCGCGCGCGCCCCGGTCCGGATCTCGATCTATCGGGGGCCGCCCGCCTCTGTCTGCGGGTCCTTCACGAGATCGAATCGACCCGATCGCTCTCGACGCCGTCCGAAGAACCCGGCCTCGCGCCGGGTCCGCTGCGGCCTGCTTTCGAACACCTGCACGCGCATTGCCGGGCCGTGCTGGGAATTCCACAGGAAATCGCCAGAAAAGACGGAGGACGGGGCAGGACGACCCCCATCGCATGATATGGTTGCCCGACCATCCGCGTCGCCAACCGGGCGGATCCGGCAATCGGGACATCCACCCCCGGCGTGACCCACGCGCTCCGACTATCTACGATTTCCAAGCCCATGTCGCCCTGCTCTTCGTCGTTCCCCTTCCCTCTCCGCCCATGGCGCCCGCCCGGTCCTGCCCGGGTCTGGATCGGGATCGTCCTGCTCCTCATCTCGGGAATCCCTCGCGACGCGAGCGCGGTCCTGATCTCGACCGGCGACGGGACCGGCAACACGACCCCCCCGAGCGCGGATCCGGGCTTCGACAATGTCGGTGTCGTCAACGGCCTCTCCGGCGTCTATGTCCGGAACGGATGGGTCCTGACCGCCAACCATGTCGGCGAGCACCCGATCCTCCTGCTCGGAACCCTCTACGATCCCGTTCCGGGTTCGAGCGTGCGCATCCAGAATCCGGACGCGAGTTTCGCCGATCTGCTCGCGTTCAAGATCCGCGGGCCGAAACCGCCTCTTCCGGATCTCGCACTCGCCAGCGCCGCCCCCTCCGTGGGGACGCTCCTCACGATCATCGGCAACGGCCGGAACCGCGGGACCGCGACGAGCTGGATGGGACTCAGCGGTTGGAACTGGGGGCCGGGAAGCACCCTTCGCTGGGGCACGAACAAGATCTCGGAGATCGGTCAGAACACCTTCGCGACCGAAGCGTTCCACATCGTCTTCGACGCATTGCCCCCGGGCCAGGCGATGGGACAACACGAGGCCGACGTCGTGAACGGCGATTCGGGTGGGGGCGCCTTCATCGGAAGCGGGCCGAGCGCCGAGCTCGTCGGCATCCTCTTCGCGCGCGCGACCTTCACGGACCAGCCCCCGTCGACCTCGCTCGCCGGAACCGGGGGCGTGGGCAACGTCGGGATCATCTCGGATCTCTTCTTCTATCGAAACGCCATCGAAAGCCTGATCGATCAACCCGACTGCGCGGACGGGCTCGACGACGACGGGGACGGCCTGACCGACTTCCCGGATGACCCGGGATGCACGGATGCGCTCGACCCCGACGAGCGCGGGGCGATCTTCGAATGCGACAACGGGATCGATGACGACGGGGACGGCCTGACCGACTTCCCGGACGACGACGGCTGTCTGCATCCGACCAACCCGATCGAAGCACCCGAACCCGACGCGACGATCATGCTGGAG
>DRKE01000279.1 GCA_011051925.1 Deltaproteobacteria bacterium | reverse complement strand
TTCGTCGCATCGGGATCTCCATTCAAGATTCGAGCATGCATGCCCGGCTCTTCGCCGGCATTCCGTTCGATTCACGATGTCATGTGGCGGAGAGCGATCCGATGTGTCGAAAAAAACATGCTAGGCGTGGGGGGATCAGCAGTGGGCATCAGGGATCTGCACGCATTCCCGAAGAGGCGGAGCGGCTCGGGCGGAGGACCGTGAACCGGCCCGGCCCGGGGGCGCTGCGGCCGAAGCCATCCGGACGTTGATGATGCTGACGGTTGGCTGATGCTTGGCTGATGTTCCGAGGGGCCGGCGCCACGCTGGGCTACGGCTGGATACTGGTCTTCAAGGGACTGGTCGACCGCCGGATGCGCTCGACGAGAACCGCCGGAGAACCCCGCGAATGTTGTACACCACTCGACTCCGTTTTTTCCGCTCGCGCTCCATCCGCTTGTTTGTGGTTCAGCCCACGCTTCTGGTGCTCGCGGGCCTGGCCATCAGCGTTTCCAGCGGTGCCCAGACCGCGATCGAGGTCTCACCCGATACCACGATCGCCATCGGTGGCGAAGTACTCGGACCCGAGGAAGTCGGCGAAGATGATCTGGCCGGCGTCGTGACCTTGACCGGGGTGGGGGTCGCCCTTCCGGTGGGGACGAACGTGACCGCCTTCGGCACGACTTCGGCGGGCGATACCCTCTTCAGCACCGACACGACGGTTGACCTGGGCGCCGTCGTCGCGGCACCCGGGGACGTCGTCCGAGTGAGTGCCGGCGTGCCGAGTCTCGCATTCGATGCTTCCGCGGCCGGGGCGCCGTTCGGCTCCCAGGTCGACGCCGTGGCGGAGGCCACGGATGGCAGCCTGCTGATCTCCTTCGATGTCACCACGCGTCTCGGCGCCGTCGTCTTCGATGACGAGGACATCGCCCGGATCGATGCGGGGACCGGCCTGGCCAGCCTCGCATTCGACGGTTCCGCCCGGGGGCTCGCCTCGGGAACCGATCTCGATGCGCTCGACGAGCTCGCGAACGGGCACCTGTTGCTTTCGTTCGACATCTCCGGCTCCGTGGGAGGCGTCGCCTTCGACGACGAGGACCTTCTCGAATTCGATCCGGGTTCGGGGACCTTCAGCATGAACTACGACGGCTCGGTCCAGCATGCCGCCTGGCAGGCGAGTGATCTCGATGCGGCGGATGCCAGCGAGGCGCCCGATCACGACGGCGATGGCGTACCGGATGACATCGACAATTGTCCGTATTTCCCGAACGCCGGACAGGAGGACAGCGGCGGAGTCGGTTTCGGTTCCCTGCCCGACGGCATCGGGGATGCCTGTCAATGCGGGGACGTGAGCGGGAATGGCGTCGTGACGACGTCGGACGCGCTGATCATTCGTCGCTCGATGCTCGTGCCGCCGACTGCGACCATGAATCGACCCGACCTGTGTGATGTCGGGGGCAGCACGGACTGCTCAACCGCCGATCCGTTGATCCTGCGGCGCGCCCTGCTCGTACCGCCCACGGCGACCATCCGGCAGCAATGCGCTCCGGCCAATCCCTGAGCGGATCGGGTTTCAGGCTCTCCGGGCCTCGATCGGCCGAGAGGATCGCGGGTCGCGAATCTGCCGGACCAGGGTCGTCATGCCCATTCGCTCTGCCGACTCGAGGGCTGCAATGAGCTCCTGCTCGGCCCGTTCGGCGTCATCGGGATCGGCCCGACGCTGCAGGGTCCGTCCGAGGTCGGCGCGACCACGCGCCACATACGCATGGGCCTCCATTGCTCGATCGATGCGCAGACCCTCTTCGAAGAACGCGATGGCCAGGTCGAAATCCCCGACGACCTCGGCGCACAGTCCCCGATAGCGATCGATCGCTCCATAGTAGGCCAGGCCGGCTCCGACGACGACGCAGGATCCCTTCAGGCGAGCCAGTTCGGCGGCGACGATCCCGGCCTGTTCGGGGCCGTCGATCAAGGCGAAGGTTTCCGCCAGGCCGGCGAGGACGACGCCGATGAAATCGCGATGGCGAGGCTCGAAGTCGTTGCCGATCAGGATCTCCGCATGCTCTCGCGCGGCTTCGGACTCTCCGGACTCGGCCAACGCCAACGCCAATGCCGCTCGCCAGGGCGAGACCTCCGGGTACCGATCGACCAGGCTCGAGATATTCGCCGCGACTCCGGCGGCGTGGCCCGTCGCGAGCTCGACGAAGAGCTGCTGCATCGCGGCGACCTGCGACGAGAGATTCGGATTGAGTCGCGCCCCCAGTTCGATCTGCTTCCGGATCAGCTCGCGACCGTCCTCGAAGCGACCCTCGAAGATCGCCTGCATGCCGCGCATGCTCGCGATCGACCAATCGAAATAGCTCAGGCGGTGGCTCCGGGCGAGTTGCTCGAGTCGATCCAGCTGGCTCGTGAATCCCGCACGATCTCCGCTTTCGAGCCGTTGCGAAGCGGCATGCTGCATCGCCCGACCCCGGACGATCGGTTGAACCTCCTCGCGTGCAGCCCACTGCAGGGCCTCTCTTCCGTGGGCCACCCGGTCCTTCCAGGTTTCCGGTGACCATCCGAGCGCTTCTTCCCGGGCGAGAAGGCTCGCGCAGAGGAGCGAAGGTCGACCGAGCGTGCGAGCGATGGCGAGCGCTTCCGCGCTGGAAGACAGGGTCCGTTCCCGATCTCCGTAGTAGCCGGTCGTCGCGAGTGCGATCAGCAGCTGAACGCGGAGGGCAGGCTCCCCGTCGCCCAGGGCGTCGATCGCCTCGACGAGCGCGCCCGCCTGACGGTCATCGAGTTGATCGTACTCCTCTGCCTGTGTCGGTCCCAGGGCCGCCCGTCCGAGCAGGACGGGATCTCCCAGCTGCCGTGCCAGCTCGCTGGCCTCGAGGAAAAGGGGTCGTGCTTCCGCGGCCCTGCCGAGGAGGATCATGACCTGACCCGATTCGATCAGCGCCGACGCGCGATGCGCGAGGCCGGGCAATCCCTCGCCTCGAATCGCCAGGGTACGCTCGAAGTGGGCGGCCGCCTCTTCGTAGGCCAGCCGCGAAACGGCCTCACGGGCGGCCGCGATTCCGAACTCGAAGGCCTGTCGAAGGCCCGTGATCCCCGCGGCCTGCCGCGAGTGGTAGGCGAGTTCGCTCAGACCCTCATGAGGGCCCGCGCGAGTCGCGAGAATCCCCGCGACGGCACGGGCGTGCAGTCGGGCTCTTTCCGCTGCGGCGAGTCCGGAACGCAGGATTTCAGGAATCAGTCCGTGTACGAATCGGACCGCGAGCCCGTCGTCAGCCGCTTCGAGGATGCGAAGCCGGATCGCTTCGTCGATCCACTCCTGGATCTCCTGCAGACTCCGATCGCTGCCTGCCGCGAGCACGACGGGATCGAAATCCCGTCCGAACACGCTGGCGAAGGAGAGCATCTCGCGACAGGACTCGGAGCCGTCACCGATGAGTCGTTGCAGCGTCGCCTGGAGCCCCGCGCGATTCGGGCTGGGGATCCCGGGGTCGAGGAGCTTCGCGGGCGAGCGCAACCCGTCGATGCGCAGCAATTGTTCGAGGAAGAGAGGATTCCCACCACTGGCATCGACGAGCCGCTCGAGATCCCGACCGGACCATGTCCTGCCGGTTCGCACCCGGGCGAATTCAGCGACCTCGTTCGCGGAGAGTTCGCCGAGAGGCATGTCGGCGTCCGGGCGCAGGGCCATGATCTCGGCGAGTGCGACCCGTCCGGGGTCGGCCTCGGTGCCGTCGCGATAGGCCCCCACGATCATCAGGCGTTCCTCGGGAAGATCCTCGACCAGGAAGCGGAGCAGCTGAAGCGAATCCAGATCCGCGCGATTCAGATCGTCGAGCAGGAGGATGAGGGGCATGCGTCGGGTCGAGGCTCGGAGCCAGCCGCTGATGGCCTGATGGACGCGGTATCGCGCGTCTCGATCGATCATCGGCTCGGAGATGTCCTGGAAGTCGAGGGGACCCGCGATCTCCGGCATTGCCCGGGCCACGTCCTTCAGGCCATACCCGAGGTCCCGTGCGAGGGTCGAAGCGCCGGTGCGGTCGAGTGCGGCGCGAAGGATCCGTGACCACGGACGATAGGGCGGCGCGGCCGGGCCTTCGACACTCTGCCCTGCCAATGCGTGGGCCCCCGCCGGTTCCGCCTGGCGTGCGATCTCGCGTAGGGTCGCGCTCTTTCCGATGCCGGCCGGTCCATGCAGGAAGACCAGTTCCGTTCGTCCTTCGAGAACCCGCTGGAAGCGCGTTTCGAGTTCCGCTCGAAGTTCGCGACGTCCGACGAAACCGGGGGCTTCCGTGTCGATCGGGGGTGCCGAGCCGATTTCCCGCACCGCCAGTTTGAAGCGGTAGCCTCTTCGGGGAAGGGTCTCGACGATGTCGTTGCCCGCGGCCCCTTCCGTATCGAGCGCCTTGCGGATCAACCGGACGGCCCGATGGACCGACCCCCGACCTACAGCGGTGTCGGGCCAGACCGATTGGAGCAGTTCGGAGACGGAAACGATGCGATCGCGATTGCGCACGAGAATGGCGAGCAGGTCGAAGGCCTTCGGTTCGAGGGGGACCCGTTCCCCCCGCCGGAGCAGCTCACCTCGGGCGATGTCGAGTTCGAATTCGTGGAACTGGTAGCGATCGGCCAAGAGCTGACGGACCTCCAGCAGCGGCACGGGCCTTCCGGAAGACCTGCCGATCGGAAGAGTCTACCCGGCCGTCGTCTTCCTGACCCTGTCTGTCTCCCCGTTGGGAAACGGGGTGGCGAGTCTGCTGGGAAACCTTCCCCGCTCTCGGTCGTGGAAGCTCGAATTCGCGGAACCCTCGGTCATTGCGAATGACGACCTTCCCCCGCCCCGAGTGCTCCGTGCGCCGCACCCGCGAATCCAGAGGAACTCGTCGGGTTTCGCGCGACGGGATCGGGGACATCGCTACGGCAGGAGACCGAATGGCGGAGAGGGTGGGATTCGAACCCACGGTACCCTTGCGGGTACACCTGATTTCGAGTCAGGCACGTTCAACCGAGCTCCGCCACCTCTCCGCGGGCAGGGAGGCTAGCAGGATCCGGTGGATTTGGGTGCCCCACTGAGGTCCGTGGACCCGGCGCGAGCGGTCTTGCCGGCCGGATCTTCCATGACCGGGGTCGTACCGGCTGCCGAGGGCCCGCGCGGATCCGCCCGGAAGCGGAAACCGGCCCTGTTGGGGCGGATTCGCCGCCCCCGGGACGTCGTGCTAGCCTGCGCCCTCCGAAAAAGGTGGGACATGGCAATGATGGAACGAAGCTTCGAAGGATCGGTTCGATTTGGCGCGTGATGACCTGATCCAGGCGACGGGCAGCGTCGACAAGATTCTCGGCGGCGGCCGCTATCAGATCACGCTCGAGAATGGCCAGCAGGTGACGGCCCAGCTTTCCGGCCGCATGCGCCGCTTCCGGATCCGCGTGATCCCGGGGGATCGCGTCACGGTCGGTCTTTCGCCCTACGATCCGACCCACGGATTCATCACCTTCCGCTTGAAGGAAGGCCAGTCCGCCCCCGGGCAGTAGGCGTGGGGTCTGCGGGGCATCCGTCGCTGGGCGTCGGCCCGCGAGCCACCCGATCCGACACTTCCTCGGCCGACGAGATCGATTCTTCCCATCCCCCGCGTCATCGACGCGGCGCCCGTGCCCCATGACCTCCCGGCTCACGCGCTGGCGCCTCGAGGCGATCCAGGCCTGGGATCGTTGGCGTCTGGCGCGCCGATGCGAGGCCCACGCGGGGCTCCGGCTCGATCCCGAGGCGAGCACGAATTTCGCTTCCTCCCATTTTGCCCTCGCGCCCGGAGCGCGTCTCACGATCGGCCCGCGCGTCTACACCGAGCGGCGTCGGAACGGCGTCCATATCTCTGTCGCCGAAGGAGCACATGTCGAGATCGGGGCCGACACCTGGCTGCGAAGCGATCTCGGCCCGGTGCTCATCTTCGCCTTTGCCGGGGCCCGCATCCGGATCGGTCGCGAGGGGTTCCTGAACGGGTGCCACCTGAGTGCGAAAGCGAGCCTCGAGCTCGGTCGTCGCGTCTGGGTCGGGCCCGGTTCGCGGATCTTCGATGCCGACCAACACGATCTCGATTCGGAGCGTGTCGAGAAGGTCGAGCCCGTGGTCGTCGGCGACCATTGCTGGATCGCGGCCGACGTCACCGTCTTGCGTGGGGTCGAGATCGGCGAGCAGTCCGTCGTCGGGACCCGTTCGCTCGTCACGAAGTCGATGCCGCCGCACACGCTGGCGCTCGGCAATCCCGCGCGGTCTTCGGGGCGGATCGGGGACCGCTCGAAGGTGCCGATCTAGCGACGACCCGTCGGTCGGTCGGGGGGCGAGAGCCGAGACCGACGCCGCGCGATTTTCGCGAATGGCTCAACGCTCACAGGGCGACCGGTCCGGGCTCGTGGGCGAAAGAGAAAGAGCAAGGGGCCGGGATGCGTGGATTCGCCTATCGTTTTCGTCGGGAAGGCGTCCGGGTCCGGAGGGGTCCGGGTGCGACAGGCTGCGCCGTTCCGTCCGATGCGCCGGTCTGGCGCCGGGCGAAGAGAGTCGAGCCTGACGACCTGACGAAGACGGAACAGCTGGAGAAGAGAGGAGTTCGGCCATGGCCCATGACCTGATCGTGCGCAACGGGAACCTGATCGACGGGACGGGCGGGCCGGCGCGAGCGGGCGATGTCGCGATCGAGGACGGTCGGATCGTCGAAGTCGGAGAGGTGACGGGAACGGCGCGACGCGAGATCGATGCCGAGGGCCATGCGGTCACGCCCGGCTTCGTCGACATCCATACGCATTACGACGGGCAGGCGACGTGGGATCCGAGGCTCACGCCATCGAGCTACCACGGCGTCACGACGGCGGTCATGGGCAATTGTGGCGTGGGCTTCGCGCCGGTACACCCCGGCGAGGAGGACGCGCTCATCGAATTGATGGAGGGCGTCGAAGACATTCCCGGGACGGCGCTTCACGAGGGCATCGACTGGTCCTGGGAAAGCTTTCCGGAATATCTCGATGCGCTTGGGCGGCGCCACTTCGCGATGGATCTGGGAACCCAGGTCCCTCACGGATCCGTCCGGACCTACGTGATGGGCGAGCGCGGCGCGCAGAACGAGCCCGCGACGCCGGATGACATCGACGCGATGGCGGCACTGGTGAAGGAAGGCGTCGCCGCTGGCGCGCTCGGCTTTTCGACTTCCCGCACGCTGGCCCATCGGGCGATCAACGGCGAGCCGGTTCCCGGCACCTTCGCCGCGGACGACGAGCTCTTCGGGATCGGCCGCGTCCTCGGCGAGCTCGGAACGGGACTCTTCGAGGTCGCGCCGGCGGGAGCGGCGGGCGAGGACATCAATGCGCCGAAGGCCGAACTCGACTGGATGTGCCGTCTTTCCGAGGAGATCGGGCGGCCGGTCACCTTCGCCATGCTCCAGGTCGATGCGGCGCCGGATCTCTGGCGCGAGCTTCTCGACATCTCGACGGAGGCCGCGAAACGGGGGGCCCGGGTCTTTCCCCAGGTCGCGGGGCGTCCCTTCGGCATGCTGCTCGGGCTCCAGACCGACATCAACCCCTTCGGCAGC
>DRKE01000278.1 GCA_011051925.1 Deltaproteobacteria bacterium | reverse complement strand
GCGGGCCGCTTTCGAAGCGCCCCTCCGGCCCGATCGCGCGGCGGATTTCGCTTTCGACGTACTCGGAATAGGTCCTGAAATGTCGACCGAGTTTCCAGAACGTGAGCCAGAAGCCCGCTCGCTCGAGCGTCCGGGGGTCGCAACGACCGGGTCGGCCGTCCGGAGTGGAAAAGACGACGTCGATTCCCGCGTCGCGCAGGCGTCGCCAGGGCACGGCGGTCTCGGTCGGATCGAAGCCCTCGGCGGGCAGGGGCATCAGGAGGGTCGTCATGGGCCCCATGGTGGCGCGGCCGGGAGGCCCCGGCCAGACACCTCCCCTGCTGGGCGCCCGATTCGGTGACGGTCCACAGGGAATGCCGGGACGGGTCGGGAAACGGCCTGTTTCCGCTTCCCTTGTCGGTCAGGGTCGGGCAGACTTTCCGGGTCGTCATCCTGATTCCGGGAGCGCGGCTCGATCCGGAGGTCTCGTGACTCCGTAGGAGGTGATCATGAAGGTCCTGAAGATCCTGGGCGCCGTCCTGGGTGTGTCGTTCCTGGGAGTCGGTCTGCTCTTCGTGCTGGCGCGCTTCCACGACGGTCCCCTCGCGATGATTCCGGGGGGCCCCCTCGAGGCCGGTGAACTCGTGTCGCAGCCGATCGGAGATTGGGGTTTCGCGTCGGAGGTCGAGGAGATCGAGTTGCAATTGGCCGGCGACGAGACCTCCCGGACGACCTGGATCCTCGTGAGCGAAGGGCGCGCGTATATTCCCTGCAGTCTTTCTTTTCCGCCGGGCAAGAACTGGTATCGCCGCGCGGACGAGAACGGCGCGGCGCTGATCCGGATCCAGGGCAAGCGCTATCCCGTGACGTTGACCCGGGTCACGCGTCCCGGAATCGAGAAGGAGCTCGGTCCGATCGTCGAAAGGAAATACGGTCGGGTTCCGTCAGGTGACGAGGGGGGCTGGTTCTTCGAGCTGGCTTCGCGGGAAATCTGAGATGGCGGTCGCGAAAGGGGAGAATCGGGGTCGGATCGCGATCCACTACGAAGAGACGGGAAGCGGCGAGCCACTCGTCCTGATCGGCGGACTCACGAGTACCCTCGAAGCCTGGGGGCTCATGCTGCCCGAACTCGCCCGCCACCTGCGCGTCATCACCCCGGACAATCGGGGCAGCGGACGGACCCGCCTCGAAGCGGATGATGGTGTCCGGACGCCCGAGCGGTTCGCGGGCGACATCCTCGTCCTGGCGGATGACCTGGGTCTCGACCGTTTCCATCTGATGGGCGTCTCGATGGGGGGCATGATCGTCCAGGAATTCGCGCTGGCCCATCCCGAGCGTCTCGCGAGCCTCGTGATCGGCTGCTCGCATGCGGGGGGAGCGTCCGTGGTCTCCGCGTCGCCGGAGGACCTCCAGGCGATGGTCGCCGGGGCCGGCGAGGGGGCGGGCGAAGAGGCCCGGATGGCGGCGATGGCGGTCCAGATCCATCCCGATACCCCTCGTCTGCGCGCGGATCGTCTCGCCTGGTTCATGAAGACCAAGACCGACCAGCCCCATGGTCCCGACGAACTCGCGCGGCGGATTCGCGGGATCTCGCAATACGACGTCCACGATCGGCTGCCGGGGCTGGCCGTCCCGACCCTCGTCATGACGGGCTCACATGACCGCCTGGTACCCGGCGAGAACTCCCGGATCCTGGCCAGCCGGATTCCCGGGGCCGAGTTCGTCGAGATTCCCGATGCGGGTCACATCTTCTTCGCCGAACAGCCCGACGCAGCGAACGCGGCGCTGCTCGATTTCCTCGAGCGGCACCCGATCTCTGCGTCGACGAACCCCCATGCCATGTGACACGAGTGGATTCCGCTCGACGCGACGGCAGCGATGTGAGCAGCGCGTCCCGACCCTGGCACGGCGAACCGTGCAGAGCTTCCCTAGTTCAGCACGCCCCGCTCTTCGGACAGCGTCCCGGTCACGCCGCCGCTTCGAACGAGTTCGGCATTCAGGCCTTCGACCCGCACTCGACGTCGCTCCCGCAGAGCATCCGTCTCGCAGAGTCGATCGAGCACTTCGCGGCCCCAGCGGATATGCCGCCGTCGCTTTCGGACGATGTCGTCGAGGAGTTCGATCGTCGGTGCATCGCAGATCTGGTCCGTCTCGCGCATCGTCTCTTCGTAGACATCGACCAGATGGGGCATCAGGACATCGAAGGGGCCGGCCAGCTTCTCGATCGTGAGATCGGGTCGCTCCGGTTCGGACACCGATTGGATGAAGGCCGCGAATCCGGCGTTCGCCGATTCGGAAGCATCGACGACGACGCGACCGCATCGGAGCTCGGGAAGTCGCCGACCGAGCGCGTCGGCGGCCTGGGCCGTCTCCCAGATCACCTTGCCGAGCCCCGTCTTGACGGGCAGCTCGGGGATCGTCGCCACCCAGCCGCCGAGCATCATCATCAGCCATTCCTCGGCATAGCGGAAGTTCCGGCAGCGCCGCGCCATGGCCTCGACGTCGTAGCGGCCGGAGAGTTCGCGAAGATCGGCCGGGATGTCGAAGGCCGAATAGGGCGCGAAGCTCGTCTTCTCGTCCCGGGACATGCCCGGGTACAGGCGTGTTTCGCTCATCGTCCGGCCTCCGTCGTTTCCGGCTGTTTCGAGGGGGCTCGCTTCGCGAGATGGCGTTCCCGGAGGATGCGTGCGGCTTCGACGAGGGTCTTCCGGCTCGGCCCGGAGCTCGAGATGCTCGCGAGGTCTTCGAGCTCCTCCTCGGTGAATCCGGCTTCGAGGCGATCCTCCCAGGCGATCGGGATCGCCGCATCCTCGCGATCGGAGCGGGCACCGCCGAAGCTGAATTGCTTGTCGACGGTGCGCCGGTATTCCCGCGTTCGTTCGAGATATTCCGGGTCGTCCTTCGTGAACTCGTAGACCCACTCGCTTCCGAATCGGACATGGGTGAGCTCGTCGGCGAGCACGTAGTCGATCGCCTGTCGCATCTTCTCATCGCCCGTCTTCTCGGCATAGCGGATCATGTCCCGGAAGACGTCGCAGGCGAGCCCTTCGAGTCCGCGATTCACGCCCGCCACGCGCATGGCGGGATCCTTCGAGCAGGCGCATTCGAAGAGGAAGGTACTTTCGGGGAACATGCCGACCTCGCCGCCGAGATGGGTCAGCAGTTTCTCGAAGATCTGGACGTGTCGGGCCTCGTCCCAGGCCTGGCGCGCCATGTTCATCTTGAACTCCCAGGGCGCGTCCGGGAAATCCCAGAGCGAACGGGCAGAGCCTTCGAGGGCCTGGACCTCACCGACGAAGATGCCATGCATGCGAAGCAGGAGGCGGGTCGTGCCGGCGGGGGCGTCGGGATCGAGAGGTTCGTTCAGGACCGTCAAGGCAAAGGCCGGTCCATAGGCTTCGAAGAGAGGTTCGGCGGCCGTGCCCTTCACCGAGGCTTCGATCATGTCGGAAAACTGCTCGAAGGCGTCGACGACCTTGTCGACGTCATCGGGCAGGGCGGCCAGCAGCGTCGATTGACGATTGTCCTGGCGAACGAAACGGCTGTCGCGGGCCAGTTCCTCGTGTTGGATGAATCTCTTCATGATCGTTCTCCTTCGGGTTTCCCGGCCTGGGGAGGGGATGGGGCGCGCCGTGAGAGCAAGCGGACCTCGGCGGCGGCCCGCTTGCGGGTCGCCGCGTCGGGATGATCGTCGGCCACGCTGGAGAGTACTTTCAAGACCTCGGGGGTGGCAATCCGCCCGAGTCCGCGGATCGCAGCCATCCGCAGGCGGAGCTCGGGCGCGGAGAGCAGCTTCGTGAGGGGGGCGACGGCGGCCTCGTTTCCCGGCACGCCCAGGGAAACGGCTGCGGCGGCAGCGAGCTGGCCGTCCTCCGATCCGAGGAGTCGGATCAATTCGGCCGTGACCCCGGGGCTCGGATGGGCCGCCGCGGCCCGGACGACGGCGAAGAGCCCGGTCCCCTTCGTGCTTCGAAGCAGTTCGAGCCAGCGTGCCGGGCCGTCGACCAGGCTTCGTCGCTCGAGTTCTGCGAGCAGTCCGATCCGATGGCCGATCGGCGTGGCGGGGTTCGACAGGATCGATTCCAGGCGGGGCAGGTCGGTCTTCGTGATGAGGGCCGGATCGGGGATCACGACGAGATCGCGCAGGGCGGAGGCGGCGAGCCTGGGCTCGCTGGAACCCAGGAGGTCGAGGGTGAGGCGGCCGAGGGCGGCGAGGCGGGCATCGGGCGGGAGGGATTCGATCTCGACGTATGCGCGGACGGCGTCGGCGAATTCCCGCCGCGAGCCCTCGCCAAGGGTGAAATGGGCCGTCGATTCCTGGACCGAGACCCAGCGGATCCGCCTGGCGATCCGGCTGGCGGAGAATTCCGGGCTGCGTTCGATCCGCTGCAGGAAGAGCAGGGCTTCCTCTCCCTTTTCGTAGATGGGAACACCATGGCCATGCTGGACGAAGCGGAGGCGGGTGACGGTTTCGGCGCCCTTCAGCACTTCGAGCACCTCCGCCACGACGACGGCTTCGATCGTGAGGGGGTTCTCGAGGCGGACCCGGGCGTCGGGGTCGACGATCCGGACCCGGGCCGCCAGGTCCGCAGTCCGCGTCAGCTGCCGGATCGTCGGTGATCCATAGACGATATGCGCGAAGCCGTCGCTGCTCGCCAGGAGGAGCGCCAGGCAGAGGAGGCCGAGTCCGGGCATCGCGGCCCGTTCGAAGAGGCGGCCGCGATGCCCGTCGGGTGTCATCGGCGGGCGGCGATCAGAGATCGTCGATGGCCTGGAGCATCGCGTCCGTGATCGAAGGGTCCATCTGCTGGCCGACATTGTTCTGGAAGACCGTGTTGCAGTCGATGTTCGGGAAGAAGGGACAGAACTCGGGTACACCCGCGAGGATGAAGGGGGCACAGGCATGGCAGCTGTCATCCCACTTCTCGAAGGGGACCTGATAGCCGATCTCGTCGTTCCCGAGCCCGAAGAGGAAGGTCTGCCGCGCCCCGTTGTCGACGAGCGCGTCGCGGTAGCTGAAGCCGATCTGGGGATCGAGTTCGTCGGGCACGACCGCGATCTGGGATCGACCGATCCGGAGCGCGCTGACTTCCGTATGGATGTCTTCGCCGAGCGCCTGGGGGATCACGTCGAAGGGCGGAGGAAAGGGGAACCCGACCGAGAGATCGGGCTGGCCGTTGGTGAAGAGGCCTCGCCGGGAATCGATCACGCCGGCGGCAAACAGGAACCGGAAGAAGGGGTTGTCGAGTCGCACGGCGACCGGATCGACGGTGGCGTAGTCGATCTTCGGTCGGATCTCGCCCCGCCACCAGGCCGTCAGCCGATAGCCGCTCGGAAACGTGTAGTAGCGGTGGGCGTTGATCGCTTCGATCGCGCGCTCGGCCAGCTGGGTCCCGTGGACTTCGGCCCAGCGGAAGGTGCGCCGAGGCGCGGGCAGGCCCGTTTCGGGATCTTCGACGTCGATGTCGAGGGGGCCCTGGAGGACGCCCAGATCGCCCGCGATCCAGATCGCGACCCCGCCGTACTCGGCCTCGATCCGTTCGCGGACATAGTGCGGAAAATCCGATGTGATGAGGGTGTTGTTCGAGCCGAGGCTTTCGGGATGGCTGGCGAAGTTCACGAGGGTCGCGAGGGTCGGGAAGGGCCAGCGCAGCTCGACGAATTGCATCGTGCCGAGGTTCGGGTCGACGATGCGGCCGTCGGTTTCCGGGGCGAGGAGATCGTCATCGACCAGGACGCGGCTATCGGCCACGCCGAAGCCGTCGTCTTCCGGGTCGGTGCCCAGGGAGAGCCCGTCGGTCTGGGCCGTCGTGGTGAAGAGGAGAGCCCGCTTCATGTGGTGCGCCGCGTCGTCGATGCAGTCGGCGACCGCTGCGTTCACGAAGTCGAGATACCCGAAATCGATGCCCGTGCTCGTCTCGTCGGCGCCCCAGATGCCCAGGGTGTCGGGCCCTTCGTGTTGATGCGTACTCGTGACGATCACATGGTCGATCTTCGAGTCGGGTGAGACCATGGCGCGGATCGTCGCGACTTCGTTGTTGAAATAGCCGACCAGATCGAGAGACACGATCGCGATCCGGACGCCGCGTCGGGAGACGACGACGCCGCGTGCCCAGAGACGGTCGTTGTATCCGGTCGCGTCGCGGCCGTTGCCGAAGCCGGCGATGTGGATCGGATCGGTATGGTTGACCGTGCCCGGCACGCCGAATTTCGCCTCGTAGGCCGGCAGCAGGGCCGGGGTGATCGGGGTGATGTCGCGTTCGCAGGTGCCGACCCGGAGAAGCCGTCCGCGGCGATGGGCGAAACCGGGCCCGGCGACGAGGACGCATCCGACGACGATGGCGAGGATCATCAGCAGACCCGGGATCGAGGAACGGGATCGGGAAGATCGGGAAGGATTCGCAGTTCCGGTCTGCAGCTTCGGCATGGGTTTCTTCCTCATCTGGATGGGACTGGATCGGGACGGGTTCTCGATTCGATGTCCGGTGGTGACGGGCCACCGGCTCGGATCATCCTATGTTGCGCGAGAGACCCATGTCAAGCGACATGCTGCGAGGCAGCTTCGAGTCGGGGCGGTCTGGATCACGACCCTGGCCGCCGTGCGACTCCTTGGATGATCCGAGTCGTGCGGCTGACTGCACGAGCGGGATTCCCGGATCGCCGGGGCCGCTCGACGCCCCTTTCGCGTGTGCTATTTTCCCACGCGTTGAGCCGGGAAAGGAGCAGCAGATGCGGAAGCGGAGTGGGATGGCGTCCTTGAGAACCCTGGTCTTGCCCGTCGTTCTCGGGCTCGCGGTGATGCTGGGCGGATGCGGGGATTCCGGGTCGGCCGGTACGCCGACGACGGGCAGTGTGGCCCTCGTCCTGACCGATGCACCGACGGGTGGGTTCGTCCAGGTCCGGGTGACCGTGACCCGGATCGATCTGTTGCCGGGGGCTCCGGCAGAAGAGGGGCGCGGCGGCGCGGAGCCAGCTCGCCGTGAGACGATCTTCGAGGGACGCGAAACCATCGATCTGCTCGCGCTCGAGAATGTCTCGGCGCCCTTTGCGATCGCCGATGACGTCCCCGCCGGAACCTATTCCAAGCTGCGGTTGGAGGTCGAGGAGATCGAGCTCGTGCGGATGGATGCGGAGGGCGGGCTCGTGAGCGTCTTTCCGCGCCTGCCCGGCGGCCATCGGATCGATCTGAACGCCCGTGGCGGCTTCCGCGTCTCGCCGGGGGAGACCCTGGCGATCCGGCTGGACGTCGATGCCCGGCGTTCGATCCAGATCGTCGATACCGGCAACGGGGGCTATGTCTTTCGTCCGCAGGTCTTCGTCGAGATCCTCGACGCGGCGAGGCCGGGTCGACTGATCTTCGCCGAGGGAGTCGTTCGGGAGATCGATCCCGACGCGGTGCCCGTGCGGATCCGGCTCTGTGAGGTTGCCGTCAGCCATCGCGATCTCCGGGGTCGGCGGGACCGTCATTGCCTCGCGGTCTTCGCGGATGAAGAAACGTCCTTCTTCGACGAATCGGGTCTGCCGCAGGATCTCGGGGCGATCGCCTCGGGCAGCCGGCTCGCCGTCCTGGGTCGTTTCATGTACGACCGGGCAATGCGCTTCGCGATCGATGCGGAAGTCCTCGAGGGTGGCGGGTCCGATGCCTTCCTGTCGCTGACGGGCAACCTCGTCTTCGGAGCCGATCCCGAGGAGGGCGGTTGGCTGCTCGATCTCGATCCGGGCCAGGGGTTCGCCGATGGCACGATCCTAGAGATCGATCTCGCGCCGGAGACGAAGGCCTTCTCGTCCGACGGGGATGCGGTGGATTTCGCAGGGCTCGGCGAAGGAACCCGTCTCGAGGTCGACGGCGTTCTCGTGCTCTCCTCGGATTCGCCGGACCTGATCCGGGCCGCGATCGTCTTCGTCGGGGATCGGGCGGTGCGCTGATCCGGCGGGCCGCCCGCGACGAAGGGCCCGTCCGGAGGGGCTGCAGGATCCGGGCCGGCGCGGATCCTCGGGACGTTGTTCCGGATCCGGTTCTTCCGTAGGCTGACGACCGGTCGCGACGCGACCATGCGCGCGTCATCTCGCGCTCGGGGATTCGGAACCATGTCAGGGGAACCCGACATCAGACTGGTCGCGTTCGCTGGAAGCACGCGAGAGCAGTCGTTCAACAAGGCCTTGATCCGCGTGGCGGCCATCGCAGCCGAAGAGGCGGGGGCGGAGGTCTCGTTGATCGATCTTCGCGACCATCCCCTGCCCATCTATGATGGCGATCTCGAGGCGCGCGAAGGGTTGCCGCGACCTTGTCTCGAGTTGCGCGAACTCGTCAAGTCCAGCGCTGGACTCCTGATCGCGACGCCCGAATACAACGGTTTCTTCCCACCCGTCCTGAAGAATGCACTCGATTGGATTTCGCGGCCGCACGGCGAGGATGGCCTGTGTGCGTGTTATGCCGGGAAGGTGGTCGGTCTGCTCGGCGCTTCGCCGGGTCGACTGGGTGCGCTCCGGGCCGTGACCGTGCTGCGACAGCAGATGGCCCATCTCGGCTGCATCGTGCTTCCGGACGTCGTCACGCTCCCGGCTGCCCACGAGATCGTCTCCGATCCGGCAGGGATCACGGACGAACGGACGTTGCGGCGGGTTCGGAGGCTGTCCCGGGCGACCGTCGAGCTGGCGAGGCGGGTCGCTCGGGATCGACCCCCGGATTCGGGATCGGCGGAGGGTCGGGAAGGGGCCGGCCGACCCTGAGATCCGGGCCCTGGATCGTCGCGCCGGTGAGGACGTCTTCTTCCGAGACCCGGGCGCGGCCACGGATGCCGGAACTCTCCAGCCGGTACGAGCCCTCGACCCGCACGTCGGGGCTGAACGCGGATCCGGTCGGGTACGGGACGACGAAGCGGTAGTGTCCCTGTCGGTTGGCCCGGGTCCGGCGTCGGTAGACGTGTCTCGCGCCGGATGAGGTGGCGAGTCCGAGTCGGAGCCGTACGAGGGTGTCCGGTTCGGCGGTCCCCTCGATGGCTGCACCCGGGACGACCTCCCAGATGCCCAGGCTCGTGAAGGGAGCGGGGACGGTCGGAGCATGTCGAGGGCGGTCCGCAGGCAGGGTATCCGCATGGAAGATCAGACGGTGACGGGCCAATCCGGGAACCGGATCGCCCTCGCGGAATCTCCGGAACGATCCGAAGGCGCTCCACAATCGGATGGCCATGGCGTTGCGGTCGAGTCCGTCGATCCGTCCGGCGCCCATCGGTCCGGATAGCAGATAGCGGGCTCCGAGCCGGTCCAGGATTCCGATGGCCGCTTCTTCGTCGGTCTCCGCGAAGTAGCGCCAGGCGAGATCGAAGGCGAGGTGTCCGGCATAGGGACCGAAATTGTCCTGCACCATGGGTCGTTCGGAGCGATAGCGGAGCAGATGGCCGGTACTCCAGTCCGCGAGGACGCCGTATTCGGGGATCTCGTCGGGATCGAGATAGCCGCTCGTCGGAGGCGTATGGGCGGCAAGCCAGCGGCCGGCTTCGTCGTAGATCCGGCGTGCCGGGTGAAGGGGACCGAGCGCGCGCCGGCCTTCGTCCTCCAGCGCGAGGTGGTTCATGCGGACGATGGGGCGATAGAAGTCGGCGAAGGACAGCAGACTCGAGATCACGAGTGCGAGGACGACGAGGCTTTCGAGAAGCGGGCGCAGGGGGCGGTCCGCGAATCGGAAACGGAGCCCCGCCAGCCAGTCCGCGAGGACGGCCCCGAGCAGGACGGCGTAGATGACGGACAGGGTATTGCCGAAGCGCCATTGTCGCAGGCTGAGGCCGAAGAGGGCGAGGGCCCAGAAGAGGACGAGGCCCTGGGCCGCGTTCCCGGTTCGGCAGGCACGCCGGGCGAGATGGATCCAGACGAAGGGCAGGACGAGCAGTCCCGTACCGAGGCGTTCGAACGCGAAGGTCGGATCGAATCGGCCGGTCGCGGCGAGGAGAGGGCGCATCTCGGCGGCGAGCCCCAGCAATCGCTCGGAGTCCGAGAACCAGCCGCCCGCGAGAAGCAGGGCGTTTCGCAGGGGGGGGAGTGCCGCGAGGCAGACCGTGACGCCCAGCGTGGCGAGGCCGACGGCGGAAACGATCCGGCGCGGCCGCGAGCGACCGAGGGGAAGGCGTTCATGAAGCCACTGGACACCGGCCACCGTCGCACCCGCCATCGCGAAATAGGTCGGTTGCAGATTCGAGAGGACGAGCGCGGACCAGGTCCCGAACTCCCGCCAGGTCGTGCCCTGGAACATCGCGAGGCAGAAGGGGGTGAGGCAGAGGGCCGTCACCGTCTGCGCGACGGCGAATTCGACGGCTCGCGAGCGTGCGGCGCGGCGGTCGCTCGCGAGAAGCCATCGGGCCACGAAGGCCAGTTGGAGGATGCCGGCATGGATCAAGGCACCGGTCCAGGTCAGGATCGTGCCCGCCGTGACGAGACCGAGGATCGCAGCCAGGCGGGTGTTGCGGGATTCGAACGCTGCGCGCCAGGTTCCGATCCGCTCGTCGTGCGAAAAGATCTCGCAGGCGTTCCAGAGCATGACCGTCGTCAGCAGGGCGACGGCCACATGGTGATCGATCATGCCGAGCTGTGAGAAGATGAAGCCCATCGGCAGCACGGCATGGATCAGGCCTGCGAGCCATCCCGCCCGGGGGCCGTAGAAGCGGGCCGCGAAGAGGCCGACGACAGCCGTCGTCGTCGCACCGAGCAGGACCGGGAACCAGACGGCGAGGGCTTCGACCGCGGCCTGGTCCCCCGGATCGACGAAGGGGCGGATGAGGGCGGCGATCATGACATCGAAGGTGGCCGGCCAGATGATCTGGGAGCCTTCGGGGAAGCTCACGTAGCGGTCGAATGACAGGCTTTCGGGGAAGCGGGCGACGGAGAACCAGATCCGCCGGAGGTGGTAGTAGGCATCTCCGGCATAGGGCAGCTGCACGCCAACCGGCGTGAAGACCGTCGCGTAGCCGATGGATCGGATGGCGGCCGCGAAGAGGAAGAGGCTTCCGAACATCCTCGTGCGCGCGAACTTCATCGGTCAACCTGCATCGAGTGGTTTCTCGAAGACGTAGAGGCGGTTGAGGCCGAGCTGGAAGCGGCGCTGATGCTGCAGCCGCAGGCCTGCGGCCTCGAAGATCCTTCGCGTTTCGCGGACGTCGAAGCCATGGTGTTCCTCGGCGGCCATCCCGTCCGCAAGGCCGACGAACATCAGCACGTCGAGAGCGACATCGACGAGGGGATGGGGAACGGTCACGATGACGCGGCCGCCCGGAGCGAGAATCCGCTCGCATTCCCGGGCGAGGAGTCCGGGATCGTCGACGTGCTCGAGCACGGCGAGCAGCGTGATCGCGTCGAAGCAGGCGTCCCCGAAGCGGACGTTCCCTGGAAACTCTCCGCGGAGCAGCTCGACCCGATCGTCGGTCTTTTCCGGACTCGCGAGATGCGCGTCGATTCCGACCGCCGAGGCGATCCGGGGAAGGACCCGATCGATGAGGCTGCGATCGAAACACCCGATGTCGAGGAGCCGATCGCCCTCGCGGACATGAGGCGTCGCCATCCGGATCCGCCAGCGCTGCAGGAAGCGGTCGAGGGCCTTCACGCAGGGGGTCCGGACCGGCGCCGTCGGATGCCGAGCATGCTGTAGAGAAAGGACATGAAGAGCGTCTGCATGCCGAGGGCGACGAAGGTGGCACCGACCGAGACCGGGCGCATCGTGACGGAGGGATCCAGCGGGCCGAATCCCGACTGGATCCAGCTCCGGGCGGCGAGACCGACGAAGCCGAAGCCGAGGAGGGCGATCAGGAAACCCGCGAGCAGGCCCCGCTCGAGGGTGAAGATCCCGAAGGCACGCTGCATCCAGGGAGCCGAAGGGCCGATCTCCTCGGAGACGGCGAAGATCCGGGCGGCGATCGCCGTCGTGACCGCCTGGTATCCCACGATCACGAGCAGGCTCGCGAGTTGCATCGAGTGGATGTCGAGAACGGCCGATCCGATCGCGAGGGGCCCCTGATAGAGTCGTGCGAGGAGGGCGCCACCCGCGAACATGAGGAGGAGGCCGGGAAGGAAGAGGGTGTAACGCGGCGAGAGGGTCAGCATGAAGCGAAGATGTCGCCAGCCATCCCGCCAGGTCCGGAGATGGGGTCGGCGGGAGCGGCCGTCGGGATGCAGGGTGATGGGGACCTCCTCGATCCGCATCCCATGGGCGCTCGCCTTGACGACGAGTTCGCTTGCGAACTCCATGCCCGTCGTGCGCAGGCCCAGCCGTTCGTAGCCCTCCTTCGTGAGGGCGCGGAGACCGCAATGGAAATCCGAGATGTCCGAGCGGAAGAGACGACGACCGATGAAGCTCAGGATCGGATTTCCGATCCAGCGATGGCTGAAGGGCATCGCGCCCTTTTCGATCGTCCCGAGGAAACGCGAACCCATGACGAGGTCCGCCCCCGCCCGCAGTCTTTCGATCATGGGGAAGGCTTCCGCGAAATCGTAGCTCTGGTCCGCATCCCCCATCACGAGGTAGCGCCCGCGTGCGGCTTCGAAGCCGCCCATCAACGCCGCGCCATATCCGCGTTCGGCGACGCGGACGACCCGCGCGCCACAGCGGGCGGCGATTTCCCGGGAATCATCGGCGCTGCCGTTGTCCGCGACGATGACCTCGCCTTG
>DRKE01000277.1 GCA_011051925.1 Deltaproteobacteria bacterium | reverse complement strand
CGGACAAGATGTGCGACCAGATATCCGACGCGATTCTGGATGCGATGCTGGCTCAGGACCCCGGGGCGCGGGTCGCCTGTGAAACAGCCACGACGACCGGTCTGGTGCTGGTCTGCGGCGAGGTCACGACGACGGCCGTCGTCGAGATCCCGACGATCGTCCGCGGCGTCGTTCACGACATCGGCTACACGAGTTCGGACATGGGATTCGATGCGACGACCTGTGCCGTCCAGGTCGCGCTCGGAAAACAGAGCCCGGACATCTCCCAGGGCGTCAGCGAGGGCGAGGGACTCCACAAGGAGCAGGGTGCGGGCGACCAGGGCATGATGTTCGGCTATGCCTGTGACGAGACGCCGGAGTTCATGCCCGCGCCGATCCGGCTCGCCCATCGCCTGATCGAAACCCATCGCGGGCTGCTCGAGAGTGGCGAGCTCGACTATCTGCGTCCCGATGCCAAGAGTCAGGTCACGATCGAATACGATGGAGATCGGCCCGCGAGGATCGATACCGTCGTCCTGTCGACCCAGCATTCGCCGGATGTCAGCTTCGACCAGCTGCGCAAGGACATCAAGGAACACGTGATCCTCGAAACCCTGCCCGGCGAGTTGATCGACGACGATACGATCTTCCACATCAATCCGACGGGTCGCTTCGTCGTGGGTGGGCCGATGGGCGACGCCGGGCTCACGGGCCGCAAGATCATCGTCGACACCTATGGTGGCATGGGGCGTCACGGCGGCGGCGCCTTCTCGGGCAAGGATCCGTCGAAGGTCGATCGAAGCGCGGCCTACGCGGCACGCTATGTCGCGAAGAACCTGGTGGCAGCGGGCGTCGCGCGTCGCGCCGAGGTCCAGCTCGCCTACGCGATCGGCGTCGCGGATCCGGTGTCCATCCGCGTCGACACCTTCGGGACGAGTTCTCTCGATCACGCACGCCTGGAACAGATCGTCCGGAAGCATTTCGATCTGACCCCGCGTGGCATCGACGAAGCACTCGATCTGCGCCGACCGATCTATCGCGCCACGTCCTATCACGGGCATTTCGGTCGTGAGAACGTGGGGTTGCCCTGGGAGCGGACGGACAAGGCGGAGGCCATCCGCGCGGGGCTCTAGTTCCGGCTTTTCCGGTCTCGTCCGAGCGATCTGGGGGAAAGACTTGCCGAGTGCGAGCGCAAGAAGGCAGGACCTTCGATCCGCCTCGAGGCCGGGCCGGTGCCTGCGCCGGGGTCCGGCCGGAGTCGCCCGCCGGATCCTTCTCCCGTCGAGTCTGGGCCTCGTGGTCCTCGGTGTCCTGGCCTGCAGTGTCGCGACGGCGCGCATGGAGCCGAAGGTCCGGGTGCTGCTCTATGAGGGTTCCGCGCCGATCCGGGTCGGGACACCGGATTCCCCCGCCACGATCTCGATCACCCGAGCGGGGCAGCTGCGGGTCGATGGAAAGCCCGTCGACGGGCGGGATTGGGCGCCCGCCGGGGCGGGGCCCTGGCGCGTGGGCGAGCGCAGGGTTCGCGGGGAGATCGTCGTGCGCAGCAGAGCGGGCCGGATCGAGGTGTTGAATCGCGTCGCGCTCGAGGACTACGTCGCGTCGACGGTGGGCGGAGAGATGTCTCCGGGTTGGCCTGAGGAAGCCCTTCGTGCCCAGGCGGTCGCAGCGCGGACCTATGTGCTCCACGAAGCCGGGCGGCGTCGGGATGCGGCCTGGGACGTTCGGGCGACGGCGGCGAGCCAGGTCTACCGGGGGCTGGCTGCGGAGACCCGGGAAACCCGGAAGGCGACACGCAGTACGGCCGGCGAAGTGCTGACCTGGGCGGGAGAGCCGATCCTCGCGGTCTTCCATTCGACGGCCGGAGGGCGGACGGCCACGGCCGCCGAGGTCTGGGGCGAGGATCTTCTCTACCTTCGCGTGGTCGAAGTCGAGGACGAGGACGAAGCCCCGCGTACCTATTGGCGGACCCCTCTCGATCCCGAGGCCCTCGAGGCGATGCTCGCTGCGCTGGGTCGGTCCGTCGGTCGTATCGAGTCGATCAGGGTCGTCGCGAGAACGGAAAGCGGACGGGTCAAGAGCCTCGAGCTCCGGGGTGCGACCGGTCTGACCCGACTGGAAGGCACCGCGCTTCGGAGCCTGCTCGACAGACTCGGTCTGCCGAGTTCGCTCTTCGACATCCGCGAAAGCGGCGGGCAATTCGTTTTCGTGGGGTCGGGCTACGGTCATGGCGTCGGGATGAGCCAGTGGGGGGCTCGGGCGATGGCGCAGAAGGGGGTTTCCTACGAAGGGATCCTCGCACGCTTCTATCCGGGCACCCGACTCGAACGTCTTTTTTCGAAACGGATCGAGGGGCGACGTCCCCATCGCGTCCGCGAAGGAGTGGGCAGATGAATTCAGGTGGTGGGGGTGTGGATCTCGCCTTCTTCGCGATGATGGGGGCGATCTTCCTGATCTTCTATGTGCTGGTCATCCGACCGCAGCAACGACGGCAGAAGGAGAGGGAGGAGTTCCTCAAGACGGCCGCCAAGGGCGACGAAGTGGTGACCCAGGGCGGCATCCATGGCCGGGTCGCTGCCGTCGACGGGGACGTGGTCGAGATCGAAGTGGCGCGCGTCCGGGGTGAGAAGGTCAAGATCCGGGTCAGCCTTTCGCGCATCGATCAGTTGATCAAGGCCGGGCAGGGCAAGGGAGACGAGGCGTGAGCGGTTCGATCAAGGGCAGGGCCCTGGGCGTTGCAGCATTGGTCCTGCTCTTCGGCTTCATGGCAGTGGCGAACTTCGTTCCCAAGGAAGAGCGCCTCGCGAGCCGGTTCTGGCCCGACGAGGGGCTTCGACTGGGGCTCGACCTGCGCGGTGGGATCCATTGGGTCGTCGGTGTCGATCTCGCGGAGGCGATCGAGCGGGAGCTCGAATTCGTGCGCAAGACGATCG
>DRKE01000276.1 GCA_011051925.1 Deltaproteobacteria bacterium | reverse complement strand
GGGGGTCACGCCCCCGACGATCTTCGCGCCGTAATCGAGATTCTCCCGGGTCAGGTTGATCGCTTCGCGACCGGTGATGCCCTGGATGATGAATTTCGTGTTCTTCGTGAGCAGGATCGACATGGTGCTGACTACCCCTCCTGGCCCTGGCCCTGGGATTCCCGCATCTTGGCGACCGCACGGCCGGCGGCGTCGTACATCGACACGCTGCGATCGCAGTAGTCGACCCCGTATTTCTCCAGGATCTTGAAACCCTCCTCTTCCCAGGCGCCGGGGATCCGGAAGATCGCGATCGTTTCGGAGGGGTCCCGACCCGATTCGAGACAGCCCTTGATGACGCCTCGCGCGACGATGTCCACCCGGGTATTCGAGACGACATTCATCATGACGGCGATCTTCTCGACGCCGGGCTTCGAAAGGATCAGCTTGGTCAGCTCCTTCGCCTTGTTCATCGAGGGGTTCCCACCGATCTCGCAATAGTTGGCCGGCTTGCCGCCGTGGCTGCGAACGGCATCGAAGAGCGTGAGGGAACCGCCGCCGGCACCGATCACGAGCCCGAGATTGCCGTCGAATTCGACGACGTTGCCCGCGACGCCACGATGATCCGCGGCATTGACGCGAGCCCCGGCGAGCTCGAATTCCGTCGGCGGCCGGGCCTGACGCGTCTCGTCCTCACCGATGCCGAGTTCCTTCAGCAGGGCCTTGTGTTCGCCCCGGGCTTCGGCCTCCATGTCGATATGGCCATCGAGCACGAGGAATCGACCGTCCTCGATCTTCGCCAGGGGATTGATCTCCGCGAGGGTGAGATCGTATTCGAGAAAGATCTTCATCAATTCGAAGACGATCGGGGTCAGCCTGTTCAGGTCGGCGCCGCTGACCCCGGTCGCGGCTACCGCCTCCTTCGCGACCCGGGGCGTGAGGGGCAGGATCGTCGAGAAATGGGTCTTCGAGACGTGCTCGGGATGGGTCTCGGCGACCTCTTCGATGTCGATGCCGCCCATGTCGCTGAAGACGCAGACCGGCCGCTTGGCGCGACCATCCCAGGTGATGGCGACGAAATACTCCTGTGCGACGGGACTCTTCTCCTCGACGAGGATCGAGCGGCATTTCTGGCCATTCACCTCGATCGGCAGGATCGCTTCGGCCGCCTGGGCGGCCTCCTCGGCCGTCTCGGCGAATTTCACGGCACCGGCCTTCATGCGTCCACCCGACAGGACCTGGCTCTTCAGGACGACCGGTCCGCCGCCGAGTTCGTCGAAGGCGCGACGCGCTTCGTCGGGATCGTTCACGAGCTGGCTCTTGCCGAGAGGCAGGCCGTGGCGCCGAAAGAGGGCTTTGGCCTCGTATTCGTAAAATCGCATCCGAATGGGCTCCGATCCAGGGTGGTCGGCGGAGGGGGCGGGCCTCCTCCGCGCGCGAGTCCGTTTTCCAGAGTCGAACGGCGCGGGTCCGGGGGGCGCTGGGCCGTTCCGTGAGGCCGCGTACTGTATGTATTCTGGTATTTCGAGGCAACAATCGCGGCCCTGACTCGCGTTCCGCCCGCAATCCATGGGCAACGCCGCGTCGACGCCCCGCCTCCGCCGCGGGCGGCCTCAATCTGCGCCCCGGGTGCTCCGATGAGAATGCGTCTCATGGAGAACGCCGTGGCCTCCAAACTCAACGTGCTGTTGGTGGACGACAGCCGGACCGTGCTCGCGCAACTCGAGCGGATCCTCGCCGACATCCCGGATCTGGCGATCGTCGGGATGGCCTGCGACGGTGCGGCCGCGATCCGGATGGCCAACGAGTCGAAGCCCGATCTCGTCCTGCTCGACATCGTGATGCCCGGTCTCGACGGATTGTCGGCCCTGCGCACGATCAAGTCGATGCACCCCGAGATCCGGGTCGCGATGGTGACCTCCGTGAGCGGGGATGCCGCGCGCGTCGAGGAGGCCTTCCGACTCGGTGCGTGCCAGGTGATCGGCAAGCCCTTCGAGGTCGACTCGATCGAATCGCTCGTCGAAGCCGTACGGCGCGATCGGGCCGAAACCACGGTGGATTCCGATTGATGGCGGTCCGGTTCTTCGGTCAATACCTGATCGAGCGGGGCGAGGTCGATGCGAGTCACATCCGTGAGGCGCTTCTCCTGATGGACGCCGAGAATCCGGAGGTCGGTCAGCTCGCGGTGGAGCGCGGCTTCATGCGGCCTCGGGATGTCTCGCGGGTGAATGCCGAACAACGCAATCGCGACATGCCCTTCGGCGATCTCGCGGTCGAGATGGGGCTGCTCGCCAGTCCTCAGCTGGTCGCGATCCTGAAGGACCAGCGCGCTCGCCGACTGCTGATCGGCGAAGCCCTGGTGCGTCTGGGACACGTGGCAAAGGATCGGCTCGGCGTCCTGCTCGACGCCTACAAGGCCGACCAGGCCCGATTCGACGTGGATGCGAATCGGGCGAGGGTGTTGCCCGATGGGCTGGCGAGTCGCGACGTGACGGCTCACGTGCTCGACCTGCTGCCGCGTTTCATGTTTCGCGTGGCCCGGATCCACGCGAAGGTCGGTGAGATCATGCCCTTCGACGGCGCCCCGGATTTCGCGGAGGTGCGCGTATCCCTGCCCATCCGCGGAGCGCGAAGTCTCGAAGTGGCGCTGGCCTCCGACTTCCCTTTCGCGGAAGCCCTGGCGAAGGCGGCCAGCGGTCTCGACCCGCGAGAGCTCGATCCGGAAATGGTGGCGGACGGGGTCGGCGAATTCCTGAACGTGCTCTGTGGGAACGCTGCCAGTGCCGGTGCGGGCGCGGGAAGCCGTGTCGAACTGGGCACGCCGGACTACGAAGCCGAACTCTGCGACGGCTGGCGCGTCGAGCTGGCGGTCGGGGTGGGCCGCGCCGCGCTGGTGCTCAGCCCCTTCTGATTCGTGATACCCTCGCGGGATGCCGCGCGACGATCATGCCCGTTCCCTCGAGAAATGGACCCGCGAGGGCGCGGAGGGCAGTCCACCGGTCCGAGCGGCGACCGTCATCCTGTTGCGGGACCGACCTTCCGGTCTCGAGACGTTGATGCTGAAGCGCAACTCGAAGATCGCTTTCGGCGGAATGTGGGTCTTTCCGGGGGGGCGCCTCGATGCCGGGGATTGGCAGGGGATCGAGGCGGGGGACGATCTGGCGGCGTCGCGTCGAGCTGCCGTGCGCGAAGCCCTCGAGGAGTGCGGTCTGGTCGTGGACCCGGATGCCATGCACCCCTTCTCCCATTGGACGCCACCGCGCACCACGCCCCGACGCTTCCTGACCTGGTTCTTCGCGGCGCGGGCGGGCGAAGGCGAGGTGGCGATCGATCATGGCGAGATCCACGAATCCGAGTGGATGAGACCCGTCGATGCCTTGAAGCGCCGGGATGCACGGGAGATCGAACTCGCTCCGCCGACCTTCGTGAGCCTCTCCGAACTCGCGACCTACGATGACGTCGATTCGGCCCTCGCTTCGATCGCGAGCCGAACGCCCGAGCGGTTCGAGACCGTGATCGGACTGTCCGCGGCGGGCCCCGTCGCGCTGTGGCATGGCGACGCGGGCTATGCCTCCGCCGATCCGGGCCTCGAAGGATCGCGGCACCGGTTGACGATGAACAAATCGGGCCTCTGGACCTACGAACGAAAGCCCTGAGACTCCGCTCGGCCGGTCCGATCTTCCCGATCCTAGGTGTAGTGACTCCGTCGCTTCACGGCGATCCGTCGATCCAACTCGAAGATCTGCACCTTCTTCCAGCCTTCCGGCGCGTCCTCGGACGTGTGGCCTTCCTCGCGCACGAATTTGTGGCCGAAGAGCCGGGTCTCGACGATGCCGAGGTCTTCGCGGTCGGGATGATCCCGCTTGTCGAGAATCTCCGTTGCGGCGAAGACGGTGTCCCCGGCCTGGAGGGGCGCCGTGTGCCGACCCGTCGTGTAGACGATGTCTCCCAGCGTATTGTCGCTGACGTCGGGACACGAGAGCCCCAGGCAGAGGGTGAAGGGGATGCCCCCGAAGATGATCAGCTTTCCGCCGACGTATTGCTTCGGGTCCAGATCGACCATGAACTGGTTGCAGTGGACCTGGCTCGTATTGTCGAGGATCGCCGTCATGGCGATATGCTCGTCGGTCATCGTGCGGCCCCGCGAGTGCTCGATCCGGCTTCCGGGTTCGAGGTCCTCGAAATAGCTGTCCGGGCTCGAGAGGTGGGCGAGTTCGGCGAGCCCGGCTTTCGGGTCGTAGGGCGGAAGCCAGAGTTCACATTCGATCTCGTCGGCGGGCACGTCGAAGCCCTCGACCTCGGCATCGGGATCCCCCTTGTAGACCTGGACCTTCCGCTGCCAGGTCGCGACGATGGCTTCGCTCGGGTCGCCGATGTTCTTGCGCGCCGTCGACTGGACGTGGACGATGCCGAGATTGGGTCGGCTGGAAGAAAGTCGCAGGCCGAGCACCTTCGTCTCGACTTCGATCGTGTCGCCGATGTAGACGGGTGCCCCGAATCTCATGTCGATGTACTCGAGGTTCGCCCGGGCGTTCTCGGAGATGTCTTCGACGGTCTGGCTGAAGGCGACGAGCATCACGAGTCCGGGCGGACAGACGAGTCCTTCGTAGCCGTAGGCGCGCGCGTAGCGGGCATTCTTGCACGTCGGATGGGTCGACATCGAGAATTCGGTGAAGGTCGTGAAGAGACCCTCCGTGATCGTCTTTCCACCCTTGTGGCGGAAGACCTGTCCGGGTCGGAAGTCTTCCAGGAAATTGCCGGTCTGCTTGCGGATGATCCTGGGCGTCGCGTCGGGTTCGCTCATCGGGGTCTCCTCGAAGGGGCGCCGAGTCTAGTCATGCGTCCGCCAGGCTGCCAGGGATTTCGGGTGCACCGAACCGAGGCGGCGGACTCCGGTCGGCAGGCAGGATCGCGATCGCCCATGGATCCGTCGGGGAGGCCTCATGTC
>DRKE01000275.1 GCA_011051925.1 Deltaproteobacteria bacterium | reverse complement strand
CACAATGGCTCGACCGCCACCGGCAAGAATACCGGCCACCTGTCGACGAACGCCGACTGTTCGGTCTGTCACGGCACCCGCGCCTGGCGGCCCGCCAGCTTCGATCACGCCTCGATCACGACGAATTGCGTGAGCTGTCACAACGGGACGACCGCCCGGGGCAAGGACCGGAATCATCTCCAGACGGGCAACGAATGCGAACTCTGCCACTCGACCCAGCGCTGGAGCCCCGCGACGACCTTCGACCACTCCGGGATCACCGCGAATTGCGTGAGCTGTCACGACGGTTCGACCGCACCGGGCAAGAACGTCGGACATATCCCCAGTGGCAACGATTGCGAGACCTGCCATGCGCCGCGCGGCTGGATTCCGGCGAATTTCGATCATGCCTCGATCACGACGAATTGCGTGAGTTGTCACAACGGGACGATCGCGATGGGGAAGAACGCGACGCATCTGCAGACGGGCAACGAATGCGAGCTCTGCCACTCGAACCAGCGCTGGAGCCCCGCGACGACCTTCGACCACTCCGGGATCACCGCGAATTGCGTGAGCTGTCACGACGGTTCGACCGCGCCGGGCAAGAACGTCGGACATATCCCGAGTGGCAACGATTGCGAGACCTGCCATGCACCGCGCGGCTGGGTTCCGGCGAATTTCGATCATGCTTCGATCACGACGAACT
The DNA here is from genome assembly GCA_011051925.1 of Deltaproteobacteria bacterium. Classification (GTDB taxonomy): domain Bacteria; phylum Myxococcota_A; class UBA9160; order UBA9160; family UBA4427; genus UBA4427. The sequence goes on along the minus strand of DRKE01000275.1, from coordinate 3,369 downwards.
GCTTCAGCTGCCACAACGGAACGACGGCAACGGGCAAGGGGCCGAATCATGTCCAGAGCAACAACGACTGTGAACTCTGCCACATGACGAATGCCTGGACACCGGCGAGCTTCGATCATTCGGCCGTGGCGCCGGGCACCTGCAACTCGTGCCACAACGGGATCACGGCGCAGGGGACGCCCGGAGGCCATTTCTCGACGACACTGTCCTGTGATGCGTGCCACAACACGAACAATTTCTCTCCGGCGAGTTTCGATCATGCGGGAACCGCCTATCCGGGGGATCATCGCGCCAATCTCGACTGCACGGATTGCCACGGTGGCAACAGCCAGGTCGTGACCTGGGATTCCCCCGCCTACCAGCCGGATTGTGCCGGCTGCCACGCGCGGGACTTCAAGGCCGGGCCGCACAAGGGACGGGGCGTATCGGAACTCCGCGATTGCGCGGGGGCCTGCCACAAGCCACGGGAACACAGCGTCCGGGATCGGAAATGGGATTGAGTCGGCCAAGGGCCTGGACGCTCGACGGCAATGCGGTCCGGGGCGGGGGTGCGGCTACATCATCCGTGCGGCGAGGGCCGCGAGCCGATCGATGGTGCGGGTCCAGGGAGGTCGCCGGGCGAGCAGGGCGCGATCGATCGGGCTGACGTCGAAGACGTCGGTTCCGAAATGCTCGAGGATCCAGTCAGCGGTCTCGTGGCCTTCGATGACGGCATTGACCTCGCAGCTGTGATGCAGGCTCTGTCGATCGAGGTTGGAGGTGCCGACGACCGAAAGCGAATCGTCGAAGACGGCGAGCTTGGCATGCATCATCCGGTGGGGATCCTCGAAAACGCGGACGCCCTTCTGGAGCAGTCTCGGCACGAATTCACGGGCGGCCCGCCGGAGGATCGGGTGGTCCGAATGGCCAGCGATCAGGAGTTCGACCCGGACGCCGCGATCGCCGGCTTCTCCCAGGGCGTCGAGCACGATCGGTCCCGGCGCGAAATAGGGCGTGACGAGCAGGACATGGGAACGCGCGCGTTCGAGTTCTTCGAGAAAGAAGGAGCGCATCCGTCGTCGTGGGTACATCGGCCCGTCCGCCAGGATCGCGACGGAACGATCCCCCTTCGACCGCCGGTCGGTGGCGACGAGCGTTCGCCATTCGAAGCTCTCTCCGTCGCAGCGGAACCAGTTCTCGACGAAGAGGGCCTGGAGCTCCGTCAGGCCCGGGCCTTCGAGTCGGAGGTGGGCGTCGCGCCAGCGGGGCCCGCTGGCATCCTCCTCGACATACTCGTCGCCGATGTTCAGTCCGCCGAGAAAAGCGACGGCACTGTCGACGATGAGCAGCTTTCGGTGATCGCGCTGCCGCGGGCGGAAGCGTGTCAGCCATTGCGAAGGCGGATTGAACTCCACGATCCGGCCACCGGCACGCACGAGGGGTTCGAGCGCGTGCCGGTCGAGTCCCCGCGAACCGATCGCGTCGATGATCACGCGGACGGCAACGCCCCGGGCGGCTCGGGCTTCGAGGTGGGAAAGGACCCGGCGCCCCGTCTCGTCCGCACGGAAGATGTAGGTCTCGAGGTGGACATGGTGCTCGGCGCGATCGATGGCCTCGATCATGGCATCGATCGCGGCCCGTCCCCGGGAATAGAGATCGATCCGATGGCCCGATTGGAAGCGGAGGATCTCCCGTCGTCGGGATCGGACCCGTGCGAGGCCGTTCCGGAATCGGGGCAGGGATCGCCCGCGGCGCTCGCTTCTCGTCGGGGCTTCCGTCTCGCCTCTCTCCACAGCCGAAAGCCTACTCCACTCCGATGAGGCCGCGCAGTTCCTTCAGGTTCGTCCAGACGTCGGCGGGAAGATGGCTTCCGGAGGCCCCGCCATAGCCGAGCACCTGCGTCTCCTCCAGGCGCGCATAGGCGGGTCGGGCATAGGGGCCCTCGGGATCCGCACGGATGGCGGCTTCGAGATGCCGCTCCGACAGGTTCACCCAGAAACCATCCAGACTGCGGGCTTCGACCACGCCGAGCCAATAGTAGGCTCGGGCCGTGTCTTCCCGCTCCTTCGAGGTCGGATTCCGGGTTCGTTGAAGGCGCTTCTGGCGGTCCGATTCCAACCAGCGGACGAGCAGGCTGGCCGCGGCGAGATCGTGGACGAGGCCATCCCGACCGAAGGGGCCCTTCGAGATCTCCCCCGCCTGTTCGGCCAGGGAAACGCCCAGATCGAGGGAGGGGGGCGTGGTCGGCTGGAAGCGTTTCGGGTCGAGCGTGTTCAGGGCATCCAGCCAGATCTGCAGGCGTCGTTCGAGATAGACGGGGACGTCTCTTCGCTCGACGAGCGCCGCCAACGCGCGACGCGCTCTCTCGATGTCGCCGCAGACGCGAAGGACGACGTTCAGGTAGTCGACGAGGACGCCCCCTGCGTCGAGCTGATCGGCCGGTCCGTTCGGATCGCGCATGAGCGCTTCCCAGGTATCGAGGGCGTCGTCGAAACGGCGGACGGTCACGTAGAGCCAGGCCTTCTCGCGGGGATCGAGTCGCTGGATCTCGACCTGGCTGATCAGCTGGTCCGCCAGCGGAAAGGTCTTTTCGTAGGGAAGGCGGACGTGGCAGGACACGCAATTCTGCAGGCTGCCCGTCAGGAAGAAGCGTGCTTCATCGTAGGCCCCTTCGCGATAGTGGGCGCGTACCTCGCGTAGATCCCGGGCGAGGTTCAGCGCCAGTTCGTCGAATCCGACCTCACGCGATCGACCATGTCGCTCGAGCGCGTCGGCGGCCCGCTCGAGACGATCGAGGGATTCGAGGATCTGTTTGCGATATTTCGGGTCCCCCCAGCGCGTCTCGTCGAGGCTGAGCGGGATCAACATCTTCATTTCTTCGAAGACCCGGCGCATCGTCGGCCTCGGGGCAACGTCGGCGGCTTTCGCGGACGCCTCGTCCGCCATCGAGGGGGGAGGGAGGACGCAGACGAGAAGGATCGCGAAGAGGGATGATCCCAGGGATCGGAAAGGCGGTCGGTGTCGTGAGCCGATGCGATGTGGACTCGCGATGGCTGCGCCGGTGGCGATCTCAGGTATTGGAAACAGCAATGGGACTCCCCCCCGGAGTGTGGCCGGAGAGGAGATCCTCCCCGGGTTCATCGTCATCGGACCAGACGATCTCCCGATCTTCCTCGGGCCATTCGTCCGGTGCCTCGAAGCGGGCCTGGCTCAATGGCAGGAAATCGGGGCCCGCGTCCGAAGGATCCGAGCCCTTCTCCTGTCGTGCCCGAAGGCGGGCCTGCGCCCGATCCGGATCACACCGGACTTCCACCAGGCGGACCGGGATCCCCCTCTGGCCGGCCCAGGCCCGGGCGCGATCGCGGTCGGCCCGACGGGCGAAGCTCGCGT
>DRKE01000274.1 GCA_011051925.1 Deltaproteobacteria bacterium | reverse complement strand
GACCATCATCCCGCAGCCGGCGAAGAAACCGGCACTGCAGAGCAGGAAGCCCAACGGAACGAGATCCCCCTCGCCGATCACGAGAACCCCGCCGAACGAGAGGCCGCTTCCGACGAGCCCCGCCATCCAGGCCTTCTTCTTGCCGATCCCGCGCGTGATCCGGAGCCAGACGGGAATCGAAAGGATCGACGAGACGACGAAGAGACCCGGTACGGCCCCGACCAGATCCGGCCGTTTCACGACGTAGCGCATCAGATAGGGCGACATCAGGCCCACGACGCCGGATCCCGCCAGTTGACAGAACTGGACCGTCAGCAGGAGCCGGGCGTGGGGATTCGCGAAGACGTCCCGCATCGCCCCGAGCGAGCTCGCAGCGCCGCGCCCCTGGTACTCGACTCGTTCGCGCAGTCGCAAGGGAGGCACCAGCAGGATGAAGGGCAGCGCGGCAGCGACCCCGAGAGAAAGCCGCGAAGCGGCCTGCCGTGAGTCCCCCGCGTTCATGACATATTGCATCGCGCCGAAAGCCAGCAGCATGCCGAACGTGAACGCGGCGGAATTCGCCCCGAAGATGCGATTCCGCTCGTGGTAGTCCGTCGTGAGTTCCGCCCCGAGGGCCGAATGGGGCACAGCGAACATCGTGAAGGCCGAGTAGAAGAGAAAGAGCGAGAGGCCCGTCCAGCCGTACATCGCTGCGGTCCCGAGATCCGGCGGGCTCCAGATCATCACGAAGCTCATCATCAGGAGGGGAATCGCCGCCAGCATCCAGGGCCGACGACGACCGAGACGGGTCCGGGTCCGATCGCTCAGGGTTCCGACGATCGGATCGGAGACCGCGTCCCAGACCCGGCCCGCCGCGAAAAGAAGCCCGACGGAGAGGGGCGCGAGCAGGAGCACGTCCGTCGCGAAATTGAGGAAGTAGAACTGCACGACGAAGAGCGGGCCGGAAAGCCCGATGACGGCCGGCGAATACGAGAGGAGAACCGCCGTCGGAACGCGCCCGTCCATGCCCGGTGATCCGGAACCGTCCGCCGCGACTTCTTCCGAACTTTCGACCTGCAGGCTCACCAGGGATGGACGCGCACGGGCAGACTCTGGATCCCCTTCACGAAGCAGGACGCCACGCGAACCGGCTCGCCCACGACCTCGACCTCGCGAAATCGCGCGATGCACTCCTCCCAGAGAACGCGAAGCTGCATCTCGGCCATCCGGCTGCCCATGCAGAAATGCACGCCCCAACCGAAGGAGAGATGCTGCTTGGAGTTCTTCCGATCGATCAGGAATTCGTTGGCGCGTTCGATCGCGGTCTCATCACGGTTGGCCGAGACGTACCACATGACGACCTTGTCGCCCTTCTTGATCCGCTTGCCGCCGAGCTCGGTATCCCGGGTCGCCGTTCTCCGCATGTGCGCGAGCGGCGTCTGCCAGCGGATGATCTCGTTCACCATGTTCGGGATCAGGCCCGGATCGTTGCGCAACTTCTCGTATTCGTCCGGATACTGGTTCAATGCGAGGACGCCGCCCGAGATCGAGTTCCGGGTCGTGTCGTTCCCCCCGACGATCAACAGGATGAGGGTCCCGAGATAGGTGATCGGGTCGATGTCCCGGGTCGCCTCCGCGTTGGCGAGAGCCGAGACGAAATCGAGCTTGTCGGCCTGCTTGCCCTTCCGCTCGTCCCAGAGCTTCTGGAAGACGTCGAGACATTCGAGCAGCGCCGCGCGGCGATCCGCCTGGGTCTTTCCCATCGCGGCCAGCTGGGCGGCACTGGCCGTCATCATGTCCGACCAGAACGTGAGCTTCCGGCGATCTTCCCAGGGAAAGTCGAACATCGTGGCGAGCATGCCCGTCGTGAGTTCGATCGACACCCGATCGACCCAGTTGAAGGTCTCTCCGATGGGGAGTCCATCGAGGATCCGGGCGACGCGTTCCCGGACGAGGGGTTCCAGGTGTCGGAGGTTCCGCGGCGACGCCACCGGCTGCACGACCTTCCGGTGGGCGTCGTGGCGGGGTCCGTCCATCGAGATGAACCCGGCGCCCTTCGTGAGCGCGTCGGGCGGCGGATCGACGATCGAGACGTTGGGATCGGACGAGAAGATCTCGGGGTTCTTCTCGACATGGACGATGTCGTCGAATTTCGTGACGGACCAGTAGGGACCGAACGCGCTCTCCGCGCAGTAGTGGACCGGATCTTCCTTCCGAAGGCGTTCGAAATAGCCCCAGAGCGTATCGGTCGTGAAGAGTTCGACGTCGGAGACGTCGATTTCGTCGAGCGGAATCGAGTGGGGATCGACGCCGGCCTGTCGGCCGGGCCGGGGCAGATCGAGGGGGGCTGCTTCGCTCATCGCTACTTTCTCCTGTTCGGGAAGCCGTGGACCCCGGATCGTGCCATCGGTCCGGCCTCGGGATCTCCCGGAATCGGGTTCGGCGCGATCCGGTCGGGCAGCCCGTCGGACACCGTGCTTTGCATCGGCGTCCCAGGGTATCCCGTTTCCGCGCTCGCGCGCAGCCCCATCCCCGCTCCCGGAATCCGTCCCGCCGATGCGAGGGATGGCGGGGGCCCTCTTTCCGGGGGATCATCCGCTTCCGATCGGACGGAACGAGCCGTTCCTCCGAAACGGCCCGGGTCGGGGGCAGCCCGCTTCAGGCGGCAGGAGCGCAGAACGGATGGTGAACGGCGAAGGCACCTCGGCGGCCGGAAGGAATCCGATCCGGGATGCGCCCCATGAACGCGGCGAAACGGAGAAGGATCCCGTCCTGCCGCTCACCCTCTACGGGCCGGAGATCTCCTATTTCACGGGCAAGCTCGAGGCCGTGCTCCGCTTCATGGAGCTCCCCCATCGCCGCCTCGCGAAAGGACCCATGGGCGACCTGCCGCGCGTGACCGGCGTGGCGCAGGTCCCGGCGCTGCAACTCGCCGACGGTCGCTGGCTGACTGACACCACGCCGATCATCGGCTGGCTCGATGCCCGCTATCCCGAGCATCGCGTCATCCCGCGCGGTCCCGTGGCCGCCTTCTTCAGTCGGCTGCTCGAAGACTACGCCGACGAATGGCTCTGGCGCCCCGCCATGCACTATCGCTGGGACTATGCGG
>DRKE01000273.1 GCA_011051925.1 Deltaproteobacteria bacterium | reverse complement strand
CGTCCCCGTCCGGACCCGCCACCAACCGTTGCACCGCAAGACCCGCCTCGATCGCCGCAGCTGATGGTGACTGGACGCACCGGAACGTCCGAATCGATCCGAAGAGACGCCCTCAGCCGCGTAGGACGACCCTCGCCATGCGATCCAGACGCCGGACCGCTGCAATCGTGGCCGCACCGGGAGGGCCGGCCTTCGTTTGTGACCCGAAGTCCTTTCCGGTCGACATGCCCGCCCTTCGCCCGTCCCGGAGACGAGGCGAAAGAAGCGACATCATGTCCCCCGTCGTGACATGGTACCCCACGATTCCAGACACGGGATCGACGAGCCGGGGGGCTCGTCCGCGCCGCGATCCGGGTTCCGCAGGCGTCACGCCCAGAACGCGCATCACGAGACCCGCGTCGGCGTGGTATTCCAGCCGCGGCTCAGGTAGACCGGCATACAGGGACCCGCCCCGAAGCAGGCCGTCGTGCTCGTGCGGACGCCCCGAATCTCCGCCGGCCACCTGCCAGGCCGCATGCACGAGGCGCTCCTCGTCCGCGTTCGGACCTCCGGACCCGTCCGCCCAGCCTGCCGACAGGCTACAGGACCGTCCCGGGGTTCAGGATGCCCTTCGGATCGAAGGCCGCCTTGATCCGCCGCATCAGGGCGACCTTCTCCGGACTCTCGAGTTCGAGGAAGTATTTCCGCTTTTCCTTGCCGAGCCCGTGTTCGCCCGAGATCGCCCCGCCGAGCTCGATCGCGACCTCGAAGATGCGGCGCATCACGGTCGTCCGGACCTCCGGATCGGATTGGAAAACGGCCATGTGGACGTTTCCGTCCCCGGCATGTCCACAACCGGGGATACGGGTACCGGACTCGTCGGCGAGTTTCTGGACGCGCTCCATGAAGACCGACATCGAGGCGCGCGGAACGACGACATCGAGCAGATCGTCTGCGCCGGCGCTCTTCGCGAGCCAGAAGGCCTTCTCACGGGCACCGATCAGCGACTCCGCCGCGCCGGGAGGCAGCACGTAGACGTCGGTCGCCCCGAGCTCCACGAGCGATTCCCCGAGCCGCATCGTGTCCTCCTCGAGGCGATCCTCGTCCGCGTTCTCGAGCTGGACGACGAGGTAGGCGAGCGCGCCGGCTCGCACGTCGTCGGGAATCCCGAGATCGAGGCCCCCGTTCGCGATCATCAGCGCCATCGTCGCCATGTCGATGTATTCGAGAAGGGCCGGCGCGATTCCGCTGGACACGACCTTCGGAACGGCCCGGGTCACTTCGTCGAGGGTGTCGAAGGGTGCCAGGATCGTGGCCGCGAAGGCGGGCCGCGGCTGGAGTCGGAGGGTCGCCTTCGTGACGAAGGCCAACGTTCCCTCGGAGCCGATGATCAGCTGGGTCAGATCATAACCGGTCGAATTCTTGATCGGCTTGCCGCCACATTCGATGATCTCGCCCGAGGCGAGGACCGCTTCGACACCCAGGACGTTATGGCGGGTCACACCGTATTTGACGGCACGCATTCCGCCCGCGTTGGTATTCACGTTGCCGCCCAGGCTGGCGCTGGTCTCACCGGGGTAGACGGGATAGATGAATCCCAGGGGCGCGAGTGCCTCGTCGAGCTGGTCGAGCTGGACGCCGGGCTCGACGATCGCGACGAAATTGTCGGCATCGATCTCGAGGATGCGATCCATCCGGGAGAAATGGATGACGAGGCCGTCCGGTCGTGGAACGCACCCCCCCGACAGACCCGTTCCTGCCCCTCTTGCCGTCACGGGGATGCCTTCCCGATCCGCGAGGGCCAGCAGGGCCGAAACCTCGGCGGTCGATGAGGGACGGACGACCGCGAGGGGACGCGTCGGCTCGCAACTGAGACATTCGTCCGCCATGTCATCCGGCCCGATCTCCGCGCCGACGTCGAGATGGGCGGTGCCGACGATTTCGGCAAGCCGGGCCTCGATTCCGGGTGGAAGCGGGGCGGGTTCGGGCACGGTTCTTCTCCTCTGCGCCGCCGACCTCATCCGAGGGGCACACACCCGGACCAGGCTCGTCGTGAAACGCTTCGATGCGACCGCGATGACGAGAGGATCCGGAACCGATCCCCCCGACCACCGACGGACGCTCAGGATAGCTTCCGATGTCGTTCCAGGCCGGGGCCCGCAGCAAGCCCTTCGAGGCGAGCGGGCTCCGTCAGGCTTCGAGCTCCCGCACGAAGGCCTCGAGGGGACTCGCCTCGCTCCCGATGCCCGCAGCGCGCCGCCGCGCCGCATGCTCGTCCGCCATGACGCGGTAGAGCGCCGTCACCCGGGGCACGGCGCCACCCGCCTCCGCCCGGCTTCCAGCGGTGACGAGCGCGAGGGTCGAGATGAACAGGGAGCCCCCCAGCAGACCCACGAGGGCGTTCTCGACCTCGTCGAGGTGGCCGGAGAGCGCCGGCGCTTCGTGGGGGCGCTTCGAGAGCAGGTACTGCATGTGTCCGATCCCGTAGGCGAGGGAGCGAGACAGGTCCTGGACACCGAATCGCGCGATCGTCTGGTCCGCCTCGTTGCTGGAAACCGAACCGACATGGCGCAAGAGGGTCTGCATCAAGCCGCTGAGCAGCAGGTTGGCCGAGGCCGACGCACAGGGATAGTTGCCCGAGTCGAAGACACTCTTCAGCAGTTCCCCGAGCGGCGCGTGATCGCGTCCGAGTCCCGTCCCGCCCGCGATCGCCCTCTTGCGGAAGACGTCGGCCAACTGGGCCGCATCGAACATCCAGGTGCATTGCCACATCTTCAGCTCGATCATCTCCTGATTGATGCGCCAGACCCATTTCGAGGGGATGTCGCCGAGGCAGGTGGCCATGCTGGTCAGATCCGTGTAGAGCTGGGCCAGCCCGCGCTCGAATTCCTCGGAGTGCGCGACCTTCTCCACCGCATCCCAGGGTACCTCCCGAGAGGGGACCCAATGCCGCGACTTCGACTCTTCATAGAGCGCGGGGGCGTTCTCCGACCAGACCTCGCTCTTCCGATTGATGTCGTAGCCGAGATGCGGAAGACCCGGAGGCAGCTCGGCTCCGCGGGGCGCCATCGAGTAGTTGTGACGGATCTTCTCCGGGATCGCGTCCCAGCCATAGGCTCCGACGTTCGTATCGTCGAAGGTCAGACCGCGGCGCGGATCGACCGGTCGACATCCCGCCTCGGGAACGTCGATCTTCATCCAGTCGAGCTGGAGATGGCCCTTCAGGATCTCGACCGAACGGTTGAGCACTTCCGGATTGTTGAAGAAGTCGTCGCGTGCGTAATAGCTCATTTCTTCTCTTCTCCCCGATCCGGCCGCTCAGGCCAGGACCCCGGCGATCATGCGCTGTTGCAGCTCCAGCAGCGGGCTCCGTTCCCGCCGCTCGGGCAGGCCCGCGCGCTCGGCCCGATGGAAATACTCCTCGATCTGCTTGCCCTGGAAGGCGCCGACCACCTCGATCCCGCGACGGATGCACTCCGGGCTCGTCCCCTTGCCCCCGAGCACGATCATGCTCTCGAGCTGGTCGGGGTTGAAGAGGCCGGTCAGATGTCGCTCGGCCTCGTCGAGGAACCCATTGATCTGGGGCCGGATCTCGGGACAGTTGTCCATCAGGTACTTCAGATGCTGGAGCCCGTACGAGACATGGCGGGCTTCGTCCTGCATGACGAGCTGGAACATCCGCTGCTCGACGGGCGTCGGCGAGATGAATTCGCTCGAGCGGAAGAGCGTCAGGATGAAGCCCTCGCCGAGCACGTGGAGGAAGACGCTGCCCTCGCTGTAGCTGTCCGCCTCGAGGATCCCCTTGAGCGCGTGTTCGCCACGCACGCTCGCTCGGTAGAGCCCGGCCCCGGCCAGGGCCCGCTTCCGGAAGGCCTCCGCATGGCGCGCCTCGTCGATGGCCTGGGTCGCGATGAAGCCCTTCACCTCCTGGAAGTAGCTGTTCATGTGATGGCTCCACTTGGCCGGAAGATCCGTCGCGATCATCTCGACTTCCGAGAGAAGCGTGCAGAGCTGACAGAACGCGATCTCGATGTCGTCGGGAATCTCGTGCTTGTCCATGTCCTGCCAGGGGATGTCGGTGGAGACGTTCCATTGGCGACTCATGGCCTCTTCCCAATAGCGTTGGACGCGATAGCCCCAGACGTCGGTCTTCTTGTTGAGCGAAGGACCGAGATCGGGCTGCTCGGCGCCTTCCGCCAGGATGGCCCCGCGTGGCGCCAGGCCACGATTCTCGCGAACGATCTCCGGCGTGTTGTCGATCGCGTAGGGCCCGACCTCGCAATCCTCGAGGGTCAATCCGCGCCGCGGGTCCCGTCGGCGGACTTCGACGGTTTCGCGTGCCTCGTCGAGCCAGCCGAAATCGAGGTTGCCCTTCTTGATGTCGCGAATCCGGAGGTTGAAATCGGAGTTGTGGGAAAAGTCGTTCGTTCCGTAGTAGCTCATCGGGATGATCCTCGGTCCGGGGGCTTCAGGCCCATTCGATTTCGAGATCGGACGCCTGGTCCATGAAGGCCTGCAGCGTCGCCATGAAGCGGTACAACTTGTCGTGACCTTCCGGGTCGTCATAGACGACCTTCATCCGGTCGCCCACATGGGAAAGGCTGTTCAGCGTGTAGGTCGGCTCGGGATGGCCGTTCTTCTGGATCGACTCGAACATCTCGCGCCAGAGCGGAAGCGGCGCTTCGAGCGTGAAGTCGAGCTCGGCTTCCTCGGGACTCGAGAGTTCCCGTACGTCCTTGCAATCGAAGACGTCGAAGGTGAGCGCGTAGAGATGGGGCGTGTCGCCGTCCACCTTGACGCCCATCACCGTGTCACAGAACCCGAGCTTCTCGAACTCGGCCGCGTTCTCTTCCATCCGGCGAGCGAGTTCCTGGAAAAACTCGAGTGAAGGGAATTTGATCGCCATCAGTCTCTCCTCTTTTCGTGGTTCCCGGTCCGATCCGAAGCGGCATGCCCGGACGGGCCCGACCCCGCCGGATGCCCGTCCAGATCGAGATAGGCCAGATAGGCCCGTGTCAATTCCGCCGCCAACTGCTCGTCGGAGTCGGGAATGCCATAGGCGCCGGTCTCGTCGAAGAGGATCGCCTGCTCGAGGGTCGCCAGGATGAAGCGGAGCCCGAAACGCAGGGCCGGGGCTGGATCCGGGTGCCCGATCCGATCGGCGCGTGCGAGCAGCAGCGCCTGCAGATGTTCCCCGACGTGGGCCACGAGGCGTTCCTTGCGCTCGACCATCGACGGCTCGCGCGTCGTCCGGGACAGCAGTTCGCGCAGGACGCCGCGCCGCTCACGATGGATCTCGACGAGGAAGACCATCAGCTCGCTGACGATCTCCTCGATGCTCGCGCCCCGCCAGCGAGCGGGATCGAAGGCGTCGTCGATCGTGAGATTCGCCTCCTCGACGAAGCGATCCTGCAGCGCGTGCAGCACGCCCTGCTTGTCGCGGAAACGGGAATAGACCGCACCGACCGAACACCCTGCCCGCCCGGCGATCTCGGCGACCGTCACGTCGTCGAAACCCTTGTCCGAGATCAGGGCCTCCGCGCCATCGAGCAGCCGCTCGAGCGTCGCCTGACTCCTCGCCTGATGGGCCGGCCGGATCCATCGGATGTGTGGATGTCGATTCATCGCGTCTCGTGAGGCCCCCGAAACCCGAACAGTAATTCGGATTCGGTTTCAGGTCAACCGCGGATCCCCGAGGGAATGGCGGAAACATCCCGATCTCCGCCCCTGCTCCCCGTCGGGCTCTATTCGGCCTCGTCTTCGGATCCGGGCGCTGCGACCGACGAGGACGACGTCGGCGCCCCACCCCGCTCGACGGGAAGCCCGTCGGACTTCCAGGCGGTCATGTGCCCCTCCATGAAGAGAACGGGCCCGACTCCGGCCATCCAGAGCTGCGCACGCGCCAGCCCCGCACGGGGCCCGTGTTCGCAATAGAGGATGAGCGGCGCCTCCTCCCCGTCTCCCTCGGCTTCGCCCGCCGGTAGCGCGTCCAGGTGGAAGAGCATCGAGGCAAAGGGGACGTGGACCGCGCCCGGCACGTGTGCCGCCTCGTATTCGGAACGGGACCTCACGTCGACGATCCGCGGAGCCGAACCCGCCTCGATCTGCGCCAGCAGGTCCCT
>DRKE01000272.1 GCA_011051925.1 Deltaproteobacteria bacterium | reverse complement strand
GCCGCTCGGCGAGATCCCGAAGGACGACGATGTCGCGAATGCCTGCATCTTCTTCTGTTCGGATTATTCGCGGATGGTGACGGGCGAAACGCTGCTCGTGAACGCGGGCGAGATCCTCCGCTGACGGATTCCAGCCCTGATCCGTCGTCCACTTCCTGCTGAAGCCGCGAGACCGGCACGGCACGGTTTTCGTGAATGGCTCGCCTCGATCGCGGACAACAGGCTCCACCCCATTCCCGTGATCTGACGACCGACGACGAGAATCGACGCACGCTCCGCTTCATTTCACGAAAACCGCGCCGCACCGGTCTCTTCCGCCGACGCCAGCGACGGATCACGGCGAGCCAGCCACGGAGAAAAGGCACTCGATTGACGTGCCCGGTGTCCCGGGCGGGGGACGCGGCCGCTCTCCTGACGTTGCCCGTCGGAACCGATCTTCTCGGACCCGGGACGAGCCAGCCGAGCGGGAATCACGAAGCGGTTCCGCGGAAAGTCACGTGAAGAGCCTGCCTGGGAGCCGTCTGCGTGCTCCTGAACGACGGTCTGCGTCAGCCCGCTAGTCGAAACGACCGTGCCGGCCCGCGCCGCCAGCGAAGCGGATCGCGCCTTCCCGGGTCTCCCCCGATCGGATGACTTCGAGGCCGAGGCGGGTCTCTTCGGCCAGGGCCTCGTCGAGATCGCGATTCCATTGCGTGAGGGCCGAACGCCGGTCGGATCGAAGACAGCGCTGGGGGAAGGCGGCGATCGAATTCGCGAGTTCGAGCGCCACGTCGAAGGCCTCACCCGGTTCGACCAGACGATCGACGAGACCCATCCCGAGCGCCTCCTCGCCCGACACTCCGCGCCCCGTCAGGATCAGATCCATCGCGCGCCCCTGACCGATGAGACGCGGCAGGCGGACCGTGCCGCCATCGATGAGCGGAACCCCCCACCGACGGCAGTAGACCCCGAACACGGCATCGCGAGCCGCCACACGGAGATCGCACCAGATCGCGAGTTCGAGCCCCCCCGCCACGGCATGCCCCTCGACCGCCGCGATCACGGGTTTCGAGAGCGCCAGTCGCGTCGGCCCCATCGGTCCGTCCCCGGTCTCCCGAACGACGTTCGCATCCTCGGAACGCCCTTCGGCGACCGCCTTGAGGTCGGCGCCGGCACAGAAACAACCGGCCTCGCCCTGCAGGATCGCCACATCGACCGTGTCGTCCTCGTCGAAGGCGCGGAAGGCGGCGGCCAGCGCTTCGGCCGTCTCGCGGTCGACGCAATTGCGGACCTCGGGACGGACGATCGTGACGATCCGGACCCTGCCGCGCGTCCCCGTCGCGACCTTCGCCCCGGACGACATCAGGCCAGCTCCAGATTCGCGTAGCGGACCATCACGGTCTTCACGCCGGCCCGCTCGAACTTGATCTTGAGCTTCTGGTTGAGATCGCTTCCCATCACGGCCAGGACCTCGCCGCGCCCGAAGACGGGATGGCGCACGCGCGTGCCGACCCCGACGCCGCCTTCTTCGCCCGGTTCCGCCTGGGCATAGGAATAGTCGTAGTTCGAATCGCCGAGCGTCGAGCCCGACCGACCGGCCCGCGAACGCGGGCCGCGGGTCGCCGTTCCGAGGGTCTCGATCAACTCCTCGGGGATCTCCTGGAGGAAGCGACTCGGCGTCTGATAGGTCCGGTCGCCATAACGCAGCCGCTCCGCCGCGCAGGTCAGGTAGAGGCCCTCCATCGCCCGTGTCATCGCGACATAACAAAGCCGGCGTTCTTCCTCGAGTCCGGCCTCGTCCCGACTCGACGAGGCATGGGGGAAGATCCGCTCCTCCAGCCCGACCAGGTAGACGAAGGGGAATTCGAGCCCCTTGGCCGAATGGACGGTCATGAGCGATACCCGATCCTGGCGATCCTCATAGCTGTCCAGATCGGAGATCAGGGCGACCTGGTCCAGGTAGAGTTCGAGCTCCGTCCGCTCCTCGTCTTCGAGTTCCTCGACGTTGGCCGCATGGAAATCGCGCGCACTCGAGATCAATTCCCGCAGGTTGTCGAGGCGCGCTTCGGCTTCCGGCGTGTCCTCCTTCTCGAGTGCGCGGAGGTACCCGGTCTCCGCCAGCACCTGGGCGATCAGGTCCTCGAGCGAGAACCCCGCCCGGAGATTCGAGAGCCCATCGACCAGATCGAGAAAGGCGGCGATCTTGCCCGCAGCCCGCCCCGCGACCTTCGTGTCGACGGCGACGCGCAGCGCCTCGAGCAGCGGAATCCCCCTGGCAGCCGCCAGGCTTTCGACCCGCTCGAAAGTCGTCTTGCCGATCCCACGCGTGGGCTTGTTCACGATCCGTCGAAGGGCCTGGTCGTCCCGGGGGTTCACGAGCAGCCGGAGGTAGGCCATCACGTCCTTGATCTCGGCGCGGTCATAGAAGCGCTGTCCCCCGACGATCGTGTAGGGGATGTCGTATTTCAGGAGTTCTTCCTCGAAGACCCGGGACTGGGCATTCGTGCGGTAGAGGATGGCCTGATGTCCGAAGGGTACGTCGTCGTTGCGGTTCGCGACGAGGATGTTCCGGATCACGAACTGTCCTTCCTCCCGATCGTTCTCGGCTTCGAAGAACCGGATCGGCGATCCGCCGGGCCGATCGGTATAGAGGCTCTTTTCCTTCCGCTCCCGGTTGTTCGCGATGACGGCCGAGGCGCCAGAGAGGATCGGCTGCGTCGAGCGGTAGTTCTTCTCGAGCTTGATGACGCGGGCGTCGGCGTAGTCCTCCTCGAAATCGAGGATGTTCCGCAGGTCCGCACCCCGCCAGGCATAGATCGATTGGTCCGGATCGCCGACGACGCAGAGATTCCGATGGCCGGCGGCAAGCTGGCTCACGATCCCGTATTGGACGCCATTCGTATCCTGGTACTCGTCGACGAGCACATAGGCGTATTGCCGCTGATAGTGCTCGAGGACCCGCGGATGCCGTTTGAAGAGCTCGGCCGTGAGAAGCAGCAGGTCCCCGAAATCGAGGGCCTCGGAATCGGCCAGCCTTCTCTGGTACTTCGCGTAGAGTCCGGCCATCAGCTCTTCGTCGAGATCCCGGGCGCGATCCGACGCGGCGGGGGGGAGCAGGCCGGCATTCTTCCACTGATCGATCTGCCAGCGGATCCGACGTGGATCGTGCACCTTGGGATCGAGCCCCTCCTGTTTGAGGACCTCCTTGATCACCCCGATCGAATCCGCATCGTCGTAGATCACGAATCCGCGGCTTCGGGCGAGGTGGCCGATGTCGCGGCGCAGGATCCGAACGCCGATCGAATGGAAGGTGCCGATCGAGATCTCGCTCGCCCCGGAGCCGAGAAGTTTCTCGACCCGTTCCCTCATCTCGCCCGCGGCCTTGTTCGTGAAGGTCACGGCGAGGATCTGGTCGGCCGGAATGCCACAGACCCCGATCAGGTAGGCGATCCGGGAGGTCAGGACCCGGGTCTTTCCGCTTCCCGCCCCGGCCAGGACGAGCAGGGGGCCCTCCGTCGTCATGACCGCTTCGCGCTGTTGCGGGTTCAGGCCTTCGAAGATGGCATTGGCGAGCGTGTCTTGATCCAGATCGTCCACGAGTCGTCCGTCGCCCGGGCGGCGACCGATCTCGGCCCGGGGGCGCCTTGAACGATCGATCCCGGTCGAAGTCATTCGAACGTCCGGGGGAGCGTTCGATTCGCCGGAGCAGCGATCCCGCGAATCTACTCGACCGTCACGCTCTTGGCGAGGTTCCGCGGCTGGTCCACATCCGTCCCCTTCAGCGTCGCGATGTGGTAGGCCAGCAACTGGAGGGGCACCACGACGAGGATCGAAGTGAGGAATTCGCCGAGATCGTCCACCTGGAGGACTTCATTGGCCTTCGCGGCGATCTCGTCGTCGCCCTTCGACGCGATCGCGATGACCTGGCCGTCCCGGGCGCGGACCTGTTCGAGATTCGAGACGAGCTTGTCGTGGAGCTCGCCCTTCGTCGCGAGCACGACGACCGGCATGTTCTCGTCGATCAACGCGATCGGCCCATGCTTCATCTCGCCCGCCGCGTAGCCCTCCGCGTGGATGTACGAGATCTCCTTCAGCTTGAGAGCCCCTTCCATCGCGATCGGATACATCATGCCCCGGCCGAGGAAGAGGAAATCCTCCGCCTTGAAATAGCGACGTGCGACCTGCTGGATCTCCTCGTCGAGCCCGAGCACCCCTTCGACCATCCTCGGCAGGCGCATCGCGTCGTGCAGACGCTTCCGAAGCTCGTCCCCGGCCAGCAATCCCCGCGCGATTCCGAACTTGAGCGCGATCAGATAGAGCGCGACCGCCTGGGTCACGAAGGCCTTGGTCGAGGCGACCCCGATCTCCGGACCCGCCTGCGTGTAGAGCACGTCGTCGCTGACCCTCGCGATCGTCGACTCCCGGACGTTGCAGATCGCGAGAACCCGGGCGCCCTGACGCTTCGCCTCCTCGACGGCCGCGAGGGTATCCGCGGTCTCGCCGGATTGGGAAACGGGAATCACGATGCGCTTCGAGCCGACGATCGGCTTGCGGTAGCGGAACTCGCTCGCCAGATCGACTTCGCAGGGAATCCCGGCCAGCTGCTCGATCATGTACTTCCCGAGCAGCGACGCGTAGTAGGAGGTCCCACAGGCGACGAGGGTCACCCCCTGCAGACCGTCGAGTTCCTCGCGCGAAAACGCGATTCCATCGAGATCGACATCCTGGTCGGACTCGTTGATCCGTGTCCCGATCGTGTCCGTGATCGCCCGGGGCTGCTCGAAGATCTCCTTCTGCATGAAGTGGTCGTAGCCGCCCTTCTCGGCGGAGACCGGATCCCACTGGATCTGCTGGAATTCCCGATCGATCGGTCGGCCGTCGATGTCGACGACCTGGATCCCCTCCTCGCCGAGAACGGCGAAGTCCCCGTCATGCAACGAGATGATGTCCCGCGTGTGGGGCAGGACGGCGGGGATGTCACTCGCCAGGAAGGCCTCCTTTTCTCCCTGGCCGACGATGATCGGACTGCCGCCATTCTTGGCCGTCACGAGCAGGTTCGGCTCCGATTCGCAGATCGCACCGAGGGCATAGGAGCCCGTCAGCTGCATGCAGGCCCCGCGAACGGCCGTGAGCAGATCCTCTCCCCGCTTCACGCGATCGTCGATGAGATGGGCGATCAGTTCCGTATCGGTATCGGAGCGGATGTCGGCACCGTCCGCCTCGAGCTGTGCGCGAAGCTCACGGTAGTTCTCGATGATGCCGTTGTGGACGATCACGACGGAGCCCGCACGATGGGGATGGGCGTTGCGTTCGGAGGGTTTTCCGTGGGTCGCCCAGCGGGTATGGCCGATGCCCAGTCGCCCCTGGAGCGGACGTTCGCGGAGATTGCCTTCGAGATTGACCAGCTTGCCCTTCGCCCGGCGGACTTCGAGCGCGTCACCCTCCAGGATCGCCACGCCGGCCGAGTCGTAGCCGCGGTATTCGAGACGGCGCAATCCATCGATCAAGACATCGGCGGCCCGATGTTCCCGTCCGACGTAGCCCACGATTCCACACATGATTCCACCCCTGTGCCGGATCCCCGGATCCGGGTTTCGCTCGACATGGTCGGGCGTCAGTCGCGCTCCGATGGCCCGCCGGACTCCGAACCGGACACTTCGCCGGCCGAGCCGGTTCCCGCTTTCGCTCCGGCACGCGACCGCACGTCTTTCGCCCCCGGATCCCCCGCGGCTTCCCGCGCTTCTCGTCGGGCGACCCAGCCTTCGATGTTCCGCTGGCGATCCCGAGCGACGGCGAGGGCCTCGGCCGGCACGTTCTTCGTGATCGTCGAGCCCGCCGCGACGAAGGCGTGGGGCTCGATCTCGACCGGCGAGACGAGGTTGGCATTGCAGCCGATGAACGCGCCGTCGCCGATCGTGCTTCGCGTCTTCTTGTAGCCGTCGTAGTTGACGACGATCGCACCGCAGCTGAAGTTCACGCCGGCCCCCACGTCGGCATCCCCGATGTAGGCGAGATGGGCCGCCTTCGTGCCGGGACCGAGGGTCGAGTTCTTCAGCTCGACGAAATTGCCGATCTTGACGCCTTCGCCGAGGACGTTGCCCGGACGCAGATGGGCGGAAGGACCGATCGTCGAATCCGCGCCGATGCGGCT
>DRKE01000271.1 GCA_011051925.1 Deltaproteobacteria bacterium | reverse complement strand
CCCCCCGCCTCGAGCAGTCCCGCGGCCATCAGGATCCGGACTCGGGCGAGTTCACTCGGTCGAAGCGCGACCCGGCCCGGCTCGATCTGATGAGGAGGACGATCGAACTCGACCTCTCCCATCCGCTCCCGGGCTCGCCAACCGTAGTACGAGAGCGGATATTCCTCGGCCAGCGACGCGAAGATCGCCTCCGCGCGATCCGGGTCGCCGGCCGCCGCGAGGGCCCGCGCCTGCCAATAGACCGGACGCAGTCGATCGATCTCGTGCGGGGTCGCCTCGGCCAGGGCTTCGAATCGTCGCGCGGCCTGGCGGAAGCGTCCCTTCCGATAGTCACTCCAACCGAGGTACCAGAGGGCGGCCCGGGCGAGTCCTCCCTTCGACGGATCGTCGGCGAGCACCTTGAAGTGCGCCCGCGCCTCTTCGTCCCGATCCCGCCCGTCGAGCAGCAACGCCGCCAGATAGTGGGCCCGCAAGCGATGCGGACCCCGCCGGCTCGCGAGTTTCTCGAAGGACTTGATCGCCTCGGGGACGCGATCGGCCCGCGCCATCGAACGGGCCAGCCAGATCGGCGTGTCCCCCGACTGCGGCAGGTCCCGGAAGGCCTCGACCGCCTCGGGGTAGCGGCGCAGGCGGAACAGGGTCTGCGCTCGCTGTTTCTTCGTCCGACGCGTCTCGGCCTTCGAGAGCCCCATCGCCAGGGCCCGGTCGTAGGCTTCGAGGGCCTCCTCGTTCCGACGCAGTCGGAAGAGTCGATCTCCCCTTCGCCGCCAGTCCTCGGCTCGCCGCAGGGTCTCGCCGAGATAGGCCTCGATCACGTCGAGCCGATGACTCGCCTGCTGGGCCTCTTCGCTGGCCGGATGCGCATACCAGAGAAGCCGCCAGGTGATGCCCGCCGCCCGATCCTCTCCCGAGCGTTCCTCGCTCCTCGCCACGCGGCGCAGCAGCCGGGCCCTCTGATCGTCGTCGGTCGTTTCGGCGAGCGCCGCTGCCCAGGCCTCGCGCGCCCCGGCCTCGTCGCGCAACGCGACCCGGGCCTCCCCGACGATTTGATGGAGATCGGCCCGCAGCGGCGATTCCGGGTGGTTCGCGAGGGTCTCCTGGGCGATCAGCAGCGCTTCTTCCGCCCGCCCCAGGGAGAGCTGGAGGCGCGCACGCAGCCGTCCTGCATAGTCTCCGATGATCGGATGGCGTTGGGCCACCTGGGCATAGAGCCAATCAGCGTGGGCGAAGTCCTCCTGCTCGATCGCCGCCGAAGCCGCCCGCAGAAGCGCCGCGGGGTCCTCGAGGATGGCCTCGCTTTCCGCCCGCAGGACGCGGTCTGCAGGGGGGGTCGGCATCGATCCCAGAATCGGTTCCGGATCCGGCCGGACCCGGCCGCTCGAGGCCTCGGGATCCGCGGCGCGGCGCGGTCCCGGAGCCCCCTCCGGAGCGGTTGAAGCCATCGCGACGGAGGACATCGCAATGAGGCAGACCAGCGCCATCCGGGGACCGAGCCCCCGCATCCCTCGTCTGTCGGTCCACCGTCGTGGCGCGCTCACCTTGCTTCCTTCGTTCCCTTCCGCCGCCAACGATCCGGCCGACCACGCGCCGGCATGCCCGACCGCTTCGCCCACGAACATCGGCCAGTTCCGCCCCCACTTCCACCCGAACCGCACACCCATGGAGAATAGTGCCCTCCATTGAGTCAAAGGGCTCGCAAAGTTACCGTCTGCCCGCTTTGCCACAGCCATCCGATCCATTTCGATCCCATCGCATCGGCAGGGGCCTGGCGGTGGCCCTTGCGGTCTGCCTGCTGGCTTGTGTGCGCGATGATCTTCCCCAAGGGACCGAGAATGTCGCCCCGCCCTCCGGAGCCGGGGATCGGCCGTCGGTCGGCGAACCCTCCGCCGCCCGGCCGCGGCACGGGCGCGGTCTGTGGATCCTGGCCGAAGGCACCGTGCGGGTCCTCGAGGATCCCGCGCGCGTGGAGCCGCTTCTCGACCGGGCCGAACGGCTCGGTGCAAGCGATCTCTTCGTCCAGGTCTACCGGGGGGGCCGCGCCTTCTATCCCGCCGCCCCATTCGTCGAACGGGCCGCCTTCGTTGACCTTGCCGTATCCGACCGCTTTGGCGACCTGCTCGCCGCGGCCCACGCGCGGAATCTCCGGGTCCATGCCTGGGTCAACGTTCTCTCCCTCTCCACGCGTCGGGACGCGAGATTGATCCGGGATCTCGGTCCATCGGCCATCCTCGTCGATCGCGTCGGCCGATCGCTCCTCGACTATCCCGACTTCGATCTGCCCGAGCCCGATCGGCGCTACTACCGGATGGGCACCCGTGGCCTCTATCTCGATCCCGCGTCGATCGCCGTCCGCGAACGCCTGCGCGCGACATTCCGGGATCTCGTCGAACGCTATCCGCGACTCGATGGGCTCCATCTCGACTACATCCGCCACCCGGGCGTCCTTCCCTTCAGCCCCGGCTCGCGCTTCGGCGTCGGGCTCGATTTCGGCTATGGGGACGAGGCGCGAGCCCGCTATCGCGCCGAGACGGGCAATCCCGACCCGATCGAAGGGGCGAGCCCGGGGGTCGTCCGGAATGCCAACGATTGGGATCGCTGGCGACGAAGACAGGTCACGGAACTCGTCTCGGCAATCTCGAGCGACGTCCACGCCGCGCGCCCCGGCCTGATCCTATCGGCCGCCGTGATCCCCTACGTCGATCGCGCCTATCTTTCGCTGGCCCAGGACTGGCGACAATGGCTGGAGTCCGGCGCGCTCGATCTCGCGATCCCGATGATCTACACGCGGGACGATCGACTCTTCCGATACCAGCTGGAAACCTTCGCCGGCTGGGCCGATGCCGAGCGGATCTGGCCGGGGATCGGTGTCTGGCTCTTCGCCCGGGACCCGGAACGCGCGCGGGGACAGCTTGCGCTGGTCCGCCAGAACGGATTTCCCGGTGAGGTCCTCTTCTCGGACGACGCCCTCGCCGGCGCCCCCGGGCTTCTCGACCGTCTCGCTCGCGAATCCCAGACGCCCCCCGTCGTGGCCCTGCCATGAACCGATCGGCTCCGATCGGGTCGAGCGGCGGAGAAACGACCGCAACGGATGACGGCCTCGCGATGCTCGACGACTACGACTTCGTCCTGCCCGAGGACCGGATCGCGCAGGTTCCGATCGAGGATCGCGAGAGGGCTCGGCTCTTCCTCCTCGATCGCTCGACCGGCCGACGTCTCGCGGCGGACCATGACGCCCGTGTGCGGGATCTCCCGGACTGGCTGGCCCCGGGCGACCTCGTCGTCGTGAATACGACGCGCGTCCTGCCCGCGAAACTGCTCGGCCGGAAAAGCACCGGCGGCGCGGCCGAGGCGCTGCTGCTGCCGGACGGGCCGGGGGACGCTTCTCATCGAAGGCATCGCGCTCTCGTGAAGTGCCGGGGACGGCTCCGGCGCGGGTTGGCGTTCGTCTTCGAGCGCGATGGCCGTCCGCCCCTCCCGGCGACCGTCGTCGAGGTGCACGAGCGCGGCGAGGTCAGCCTGGAATTTCCCGAGAGTCTGGATCCCCATGACTGGGGCGACGCCCCGCTCCCGCCCTATATCCGACGATCGGGTCGGGCTGCAGACACCCGCGATCGGGTGCGCTACCAGACGATCTACGCGCGGGAGCCCGGCGCCGTGGCCGCCCCGACGGCCGGTCTCCATTTCACGACGGGACTTCTCGATCGTCTGGCCGAGCGGGGGATCGGACGCGCGGAACTCGTCCTCCATGTGGGTGCCGGCACCTTCCGGCCCCTGGATGCCCGAGCCCTTGCCGAAGGCCGGCTTCATGCCGAACGCTTCGAGCTGCCCGTCGCGACCTGCGAAGCCATCGAGCGGACCCGACGGACCGGCGGGCGGGTCGTTGCCGTGGGCACGACCACGACGCGGGTCCTCGAAAGCCGGGCCGCCCCGGACGGAAGCCTGCGACCCGGCTCCGGAACGACGGATCTCTTCATCCGCCCGGGCGGGCGCCCCTTCAGGATCGTCGACGCCCTGCTCACGAATTTCCATCTTCCCCGATCCTCGTTGCTGCTTCTCGTGGCGGCCTTTGCCGGACGCGAGGCGATCCTCGGCGCCTATCGCGAAGCGATTCGCGACGGGTTCCGTTTCTATTCGTATGGCGACGCGATGCTCGTGTTCGATCCCGCTCGGGGAGATCGTCGATGAGGGCCTCGGGTTTCCGTTTCGAGGTCATTGCACGGGACGGGTCCGCCCGGCGAGCCCGCCTCATGACGCCCCATGGTGAGATCGAGACGCCGACCTTCATGCCGGTCGCGACCTTCGGCGCCGTCCGCGGAATCAGCCCCGCTGAACTCGCCGAGGCCGGAGCCCAGATCCTGCTCTCGAATACCTACCACCTCCACGAGCGTCCCGGCGAAGAGACCATCGAGGCGCTCGGCGGTCTGCACGGCTTCACGGGCTGGTCGGGGCCCTGGTTGACCGACAGCGGCGGTTTCCAGGTCACCTCGCTCTCGGATCGGGCACGGATCGACGAGGAAGGCGTCACTTTCGCTTCTCCCCTCGACGGACGCCGCCGCCAGCTGACCCCGGAAAGCGCCATCCGGATCCAGGAGGCCCTCGGCTCGGACATCGCGATGGTGCTCGACGAATGCATTCCGATCGCCGGCCCCAGCAACGGGAACGATCCGACCGCCTCGCGGCAGCGGCGGACGGACGACCGGGATCTCGAGCGGGCGATGGACCGCACCCTGCGCTGGGCGGAACGCGCCCAGCGGGCACGACGACGCCGGGACCAGGCCGTCTTCGGCATCACCCAGGGCGGCGCGTCCGAAGTCCTGCGCCGCCGGAGTGCCGAAGCGACGGCCCGACTCGATTTCGACGGGTTCGCCCACGGCGGACTCGGGCTGGGAGAATCTCGCGACGAGCGGCGCGCGGCCGTCGCCAGCGCGAACGAAGCCCTGCCCCACGACCGGCCACGCTATCTGATGGGGCTCGGGCGGCCCCTCGATCTGCTCGACGGCGTGGCGGCCGGCGTGGACCTCTTCGACTGCGTCGTCCCCACGCGCAACGGTCGCCATGGTCTGCTTTTCACATCCCAGGGCACGCTCCACCTGCGCAATGCGGTCTTCGAGCGCGACGAAGCCCCCCTCGATCCAGAGTGTCGTTGTCCAGCCTGCCGCCACCACAGTCGAGCCTATCTCCGGCATCTGATCCGGAGCGGCGAAAGCCTGGGCATGCGGCTGACGGCGCTCCACAACCTCACGTACTACTTGAACCT
>DRKE01000270.1 GCA_011051925.1 Deltaproteobacteria bacterium | reverse complement strand
TCCGACCAGCACGACGGTGGCACCGATGACGCCGATGACGACCCGTCGCACCGCGCGAATCCCGTCCGCGACGAATCGATCCATTTCGGTCATCGGCGCTGCCTCGCGATCCCGTTCCCCGCTTCGCCCCTGCCGAAGCGAGGAAGCCACGCCATGGTATCGTGCTTGCCATCGGGCGTTTCGCGCGGACGTTCCGGACCGGGAGAGGCGGCACGCCGCGGGACGAGCTGCCGAGGGGTCGCGATCCGGCGCTTCGAGGGCCGGGGGCGGGATCCTGGCGACCTCGATCGCAGCAGGACGAAGAGGACGAAGAGCAAGGAAGAAGGAAGTAGGAAGGAGAGGACCATGTTGACGGTCGAGAGGATCATGCAGGCCAAACCCAGGACCGTGCCACCCGATATGCCACTGCTTCAACTCGATCAGCTCTTCCTGACCGAGGAGGTGAGCGGTTTTCCCGTCGTCCAGGAGGACCGGCTGGTGGGTGTGATCAGTCGATCCGACATCGTGCGATCCCTGGCGACCGAACGTTCGCGGGTCGAGCAGCTTTCGGGATTCCACCATGTGCTGGACGAGTTCACACCGGACGAGTCGATGCAGTCGCTCGATGAGATTGCGGCACAGGTGGGGGTGCGCTTCGCCGAGTTGACGGTCGAGGATGCGATGGTTCGAAACGTCGTCACGGTCGAATACTCGGAGCCCCTGAAACGACTCGCGGAAATCATGGTCGAGGGACACCTCCATCGCATTCCCGTCGTGAACGGGGGCCGGCTGGTCGGGCTGGTCACGACGATCGATCTGGCGCGAGCGATCGCGGAGGGGCTGCTGGTCGAGGCCCCCGAGGTCGGGGAGAGCGAACCCCTCTTGACAGGCTGAGGGCTCCTGACCGGCTGAGGGCTCCTTGACCGCGGCTGAGGGCTCCTTGACCGGCCGAGGGCCCGGGAGACGGTCTTGTGGCGTGAGGTCACGTTCCGGGATGGCCTACCCCAGTCGATCGGCCCCAGCCGGCGGTCTCGAGGCCGACCGGGCCTCGTCGCGGGGCTGCGGAGTTGGCTCGTAGATTGCTTCCTACCTACACCGGATCACGACGGTCGACGCCCGAGCCTGTCGGAACCCGCGAATCGCGAGGAGATGAAATGAAACCGCTGCCCCATCGCTATACCGCGACGGCCCATGCAGGCGTCGAGGGGATGGTCGAACTCCAGTCGCCCGGGGTGCCTGCGCTCGAGTCGGCCGCCCCCGCCGAATACGACGGACCCGGAGACCGATGGTCCCCGGAGACGCTTCTCGTGGCCGCGGTCGGGGATTGTTTCTGTCTCACGTTCCGCGCGATCGCGAGGGCGTCCCGACTGGAGTGGACGGATCTGGTCTGCGAGGTGGAGGGAAAGCTCGATCGGGTCGAGCGGGTGACCCGCTTCGTCGAGATGCGGATCCGGGCCTCGTTGACGCTTCCGGAAGGAGCCGACATCGCGTCGGGAGAAAGGCTTCTCGCCAAAGCGGAGGCGGCTTGCTTGATCACGAATTCGCTCGATCTCGAAGTCGAACTCGTGGCCAACGTGAAGACCGGAGACTAGAAGACCGGAAGTGCGACCAGAGCATCTGGCGGAGGAGGAGTCCATGGCGGTGATCGAGGATCTGATGGCGACGAAGCTCGTCATCGTGAGCCCGAAACAGACGGTGCGCGAAGCGGCGGCCCAGATGGACCAGAATGGGGTCGGCGCGGTGCTCGTCGTCGGCGAGGAGTCGGGATCGCCCAGGCTGATGGGGTTGTTCTCCGAACGCGATCTGCTCCACAGGGTCGTGGTCGAGGGACTCGATCCCGGAGCCACCTCCGTTCTCGCGGTCATGACGAAAGATCCAGTGACGGTCGAGCCGGACACCCCGATCCGCCATTGTGCCGAAGTCATCCGGGAAAAAGGCTTTCGCCATCTGCCCGTCGTGCGAGAAGGAAGGCCCGTCGGGATCCTTTCGACACGGGATTTCCAGGAATACGTCGTCCGGGGACTCGAATCCTTCATCGACGAGGCTCGCTATCGGGAGGCCCTGGCCGAAGGCCAGGACCCCTACGATCATTTCGGCGGAAGCTACGGCCGATAGAAGGGCCGCATCCCCGGTGCTTCGAGCGAACGCGGCCGGGCCCTCGCCCGGCCGCGCGCTCGATCCGCCACGTCACACGCCGAAGGGATAGGTCTCCGGCATCCCGGGAACCTCCCGCACGGCGAGCGGCTCGACCGCTCGCGTGCGGTCGACCCAGATGTATTCGTCGAATTGTCGCGGCAGGATGGCCTGGAAGTAGTGGCTCGCCCGCTCCGTTTCCGGCCGATAGATCACGCCGATCGCGCGTTCGAGACGCGGATCGTTGAGTTCGTTCCGCAGCTCGGCGACGGGCGGCTCGCGCAATCCGAGCAGCAATCCGGGCACGCCCGACTCGTGGAAGAGGGATTCGTAGCTGTCCTCCCGAGCGGGAACGATCTGCTTGATCTCCATCGGCCCGTCCCAGTGGGACGCCGCGGCGACAGTCCCGTGATCGGTCCCGAATCCGATCGAATAGACCGCGTCACCAAAGCGCTGTCGGCACAACTCGCCGAGATTCAGCTCGCCGCGCGCCGACATCTCCGTCGCGCGGGCATCGCCGATATGGGAGTTGTGGGCCCAGACGATGGCACGGGAATCGGGCCCGCCATGCTCGAGCAGCGCCTCGAGTGTTCCGAACATGTGCCGATCCCGCAGATTCCAGGAGGCGGCCGAACCGTAATACATGATCCGGTAGTAGCTCTCGGCGTTCGCGACGAGTCGGGCATTCTGGACGGCATCGAAGGCGTGGTCGTCGTTGGCGTCCATCCATTCCATGCGCTGGTTCAGCATGTCCTGGAGCATCGCGACGACGTCGGCTTCGCAGGATCGGTATGCACCGGTCAGGGCGGCCCGACCATAGGCCGCGGGATCGCTCTGCCAGGGCGTGAGACAGCCGTAGCGTTCCCGGGCCACCCGGGCTGCTTCGGGGTCCCGTTCGTCGAGGAAGCGCAGGACCTCGGAGATCGAGTTGTAGAGACCGTAGAGGTCGAGGCCGGCGAAGCGAACCCGCTGTTCAGGCTTCCTTCCGAGGTTCCAGGCCCGCAGCCACTCGACGAAGGTGCGGAACTCCTCGTTCCGCCACATCCAGGTCGGAAAGCGCGCGAAGGCCGCCCATTCCTGGGCGGGCACGTCCCGATCGCGTACGTAGTGATCGACCCGCGCGGCGTCGGGCCAATCTGCCTCGGCCGAGACGATCGTGAAGCCCTTCTTCTCGATCAGCGCCCGCGTGATGCGATCGCGCAGGCGGTAGAACTCGGAGGTGCCATGGGAGGCTTCGCCGAGGAGGACGACGCGTGCCTTGCCGATCCGGTCGAGCAGGGCGTCGAGCGGGGCCTCGGCGACATCGCCGAACTCCTCCCCGTGTTTCGCGAGCTTCTCGGACAGGGCCGTTCGCCGTGGTCTCTGCGCTCGCCGTCTCTCCCGATCCTCGTGCCACCCCTCTTCGCCGATCAGGGGGACGAAGCGGACCCCACCGAGGTCCTCCTCCCTGTATTCGTGCTCGGAAACCCGGGTGATCTTCTTCAGGTGTTGGAGTCCCACGGTCTCACCGACCGGGATCACCATGCGCCCGCCGATCGCGAGCTGCTCGGCGAGGGATTCGGGAACCGTCGGGCCGCCGGCGGCGACGATGATGGCGTCGAAGGGGGCCGCCTCGGGCCAGCCGAGTGTCCCGTCGCCGCAGCGGACATGGATGTTCGAATAGCCGTGTTCCCGGAGGCGTTTCTCGGCGCTCTGTGCCAGTCGGGGATGCCGCTCGATCGTATAGACCTCGCCGGCGATCTCGGCCAGGACCGCCGCGGCATAGCCCGATCCCGTACCGATCTCGAGGACCCGTTCCCCGCCCTCGAGGTCGAGGGCTTCGACCATGAACGCCACGATATAGGGCTGCGAGATCGTCTGTTCTTCTTCGATCGGAAGCGGGGCGTCCGCGTAGGCGAACTCGCCGAGATAGGAGGGGACGAAGCCCTCGCGCCGGACCCGCCCCATGGCTTTCAGGACCTCGGGTGCCCGGATGCCTCGTGCGGCGATCTGCTTCTCGACCATCTCCCGTCGTCGCTCGTCGAAATCAATCGGATCGCTCATGGGTTCCTCCTTGATCGCCCGCCGGGGCGCCGGGAGCAGCCGTGCGCCGGGTCGGTTCTTTCAGTCGAGTTTGCGGTGGCGTTCTGCCAGCAACTCCCATGTGGTTCGACGACGCGGGCCGAAGATCCGTTCCTCGAGAATCTCGAGGGCCCGAAGAAGGTCCCGCCGCCCGATCAGGCCGATGAGGATGTCGTCTTCGACCACCAGCAGGCGCCGATGCTGGCCGGCCACGAAGCGCGAAGCCAGCGCGAGCAGGTCTTCGTGTGGCGCGACCGACTGGACCTCCCGGGTCATGTGGTCCCCGACGCTGCCCAAGGGCCATTTCTCCGTAATGGCCTCGGCGAGCACGCGGATGGCGTCGTGCTCGGAGAGCACGCCGACCAGTCGGCCTTCTTCGTCGAGGACGGGCGCTCCGGAATGACCGTGTCGCAGCAGCTGTCGGACGGCCGCGTCGATCTCCATGTCGACCTGGAGCGTCTCGACGTGTCGCGCCAT
>DRKE01000269.1 GCA_011051925.1 Deltaproteobacteria bacterium | reverse complement strand
TCATCTGCGTCTACGTCGCCATCGGCCAGAAACAGTCGACCGTCGCCCAGGTGATGGACAAGCTCAAGCAGTACGGTGCGATGGACTACACGATCATCGTCGCCGCGACGGCTGCGGATCCCGCTCCGCTCCAGTACATCGCGCCCTATAGCGGCTGCACGATGGCCGAGCATTTCGGGCATAACGGCAAGCACGTCCTCATCGTCTACGACGATCTTTCGAAACAGGCCGTCGCCTACCGTCAGCTTTCGCTGCTCCTGCGTCGCCCGCCCGGTCGCGAGGCCTATCCTGGAGACGTCTTCTACGTCCACTCGCGGTTGCTCGAGCGTTCGTGCAAGCTTTCCGACGAACTCGGCGGCGGTTCGATCACGGCGCTGCCGATCATCGAGACCCAGGCCGGTGACGTGTCGGCCTACATCCCGACGAACGTCATCTCGATCACCGACGGACAGATCTTCCTCGAGACGGATCTCTTCAACTCGGGCATCCGACCCGCCATCAACGTCGGTCTCTCGGTTTCGCGCGTCGGAGGTTCGGCCCAGACGAAGGCGACCAAGGCCGTGGCCGGTCAGCTCAAGCTGAATCTCGCCCAGTATCGGGAGATGGCGGCCTTTGCCCAGTTCGGTTCCGATCTCGACAAAGCGACCCAGGAACAGCTGGCCAACGGGGAGCGCCAGACCGAGATCCTCAAGCAGGCACAGTATTCACCGCTCGCGATGGAAGAACAGGTCGTTTCGATCTACGCATCGACTCCGCAGGAGGAGCGGGATTCCTGGATTCGCGCGCTCGAGTTGACCGACATCCAGCGCTACGAACAGGAGATGCTCGAGTGGATGCGCTCGACCCATCCCGAGATCCTCGCCGCCATCCGGGATACCGGAAGATTCGAGGAAGAAACCGAGCAGAAGCTGATCGCGGCGCTCGATGAATTCGCCAGGATCTTCCAGCCGTCGACGAGTTCGGCCGTCGAAACGAGTGACGAGGCGGCCTAGGTGGCGAATCTTCGCGACATCAAGCGACGCATCACGAGCGTCCAGTCGACCCAGAAGATCACGTCGGCCATGAAGATGGTCGCGGCGGCGAAGCTTCGGCGTGCCCAGGAAGCGATCGAGAATGCCCGGCCCTACGCCGTGCGCATGCGGGCGACCCTCGAAGAGGTCTCCCGAGGACCCCTCGAGGAACCCCACCCGCTCCTCACGGTGCACGAGGAGAAACGCAATCTCGAGATCGTCGCCATCACCTCCGATCGCGGTCTGGCCGGAGGATTCAACTCCGCCGTCATCAAGACGGTCGAGTCCTTGATCGACGAACGAACAGGGGACTTCGAAAAAGTCGGCCTGACCCTGCTCGGAAAGAAGGCCGCCGATCATTTTCGGAGACACCGGCCGCGTCAGATCACTTTCGACAGCGCGATCGGCGGGAATGTGACCTACGAGCAGGCCGCCGACACCGCGCGTGAACTGGCGCGCCGTTATGCGGCCGAAGAACTCGACGAGGTCATCATCGTCTACAGCGAATTCGTTTCGACGATGACCCAGACGCCCGTCGTGTCGCGACTGCTGCCCTTCACCCCTCCGGAAACCGGCGACGCTTCGGCGGGGCGGGACGGAGGGGAAGAGGAGGCTCTGTCCTACGAGATCGAGCCCGACCCCGAGGCCTTGTTGGCGACACTCGTCCCCAAGGCAGTCGAGACCGAGGTCTACAGGGCGCTGCTCGAGAATCAGGCCGGTGAGCACGCTGCCCGCATGACGGCGATGGAATCGGCGACCAAGAACACGGAAGACCTGATCGAGAGTCTGACGCTCCAATACAACCGAGCGCGTCAGGCGGCGATCACCAGCGAACTGGTCGAGATCGTGACCGGCGCACAGGCATTGGAATAACAGGGAGAGAAAGATGAGTCATGGCAAGATCGTCCAGGTCATGGGACCCGTGGTCGATGTCGAATTCGAGGGCGGCGACCTTCCCGAGGTCCTGACGGCCCTCAAGACGACGAATCCCGCGATCAACGACCGGGCCGACAACCTCATCATCGAAGTCGCGCTTCATCTCGGTGAGAACACCGTCCGCGCGATCGCGATGGATACGACGGATGGTCTGCGGCGCGGACAGCCGGTCAGCAATACCGGCGCCCCGATCACGATTCCCGTCGGCCCCGAAACCCTCGGGCGCATCATGAATGTCGTCGGCGAGCCGGTCGACGAGCGCGGCCCGATCGACTCGAAGATGACCTATCCGATCCATCGGCCCGCGCCCGAATTCGTCGATCAATCGACGAGCGTCGAACTCCTCGAGACGGGCATCAAGGTCATCGATCTGATCGCGCCCTACAGCAAGGGCGGCAAGGTCGGGCTCTTCGGCGGTGCGGGTGTCGGCAAGACCGTCGTCATCCTGGAACTGATCAACAGCATCGCCAAGGAGCATTCGGGCTACTCGGTCTTCGGTGGCGTCGGCGAGCGGACGCGCGAGGGCAACGATCTCTGGAACGAGATGCAGGAGTCGGTCCTGGCCGACGGTTCGACCGTGCTCGACAAGGCCGCGCTCGTCTTCGGCCAGATGAACGAGCCACCCGGCGCTCGCGCGCGGGTCGGACTCTCGGCGCTCACGGCCGCGGAGTATTTCCGGGACGAAGAGGGGAAGGACGTCCTCCTCTTCATCGACAACATCTTCCGATTCACCCAGGCCGGCTCGGAAGTGTCGGCCCTGCTCGGCCGGATTCCCTCGGCGGTCGGTTACCAGCCGACCCTCGCGACCGACATGGGCGACCTCCAGGAACGGATCACGTCGACCAACAAGGGTTCGATCACCTCCGTCCAGGCGATCTACGTTCCGGCGGACGACCTGACCGATCCGGCGCCGGCGACGGCCTTCACGCATCTCGATGCGACGACCGTGCTCGACCGGGCGCTCACGGAGATCGGGATCTACCCCGCCGTGAACCCGCTCGACTCGACCTCCCGGATCCTGGATCCGCAGGTCGTGGGCGAGGAGCACTACGAAGTGGCCCGGGCGGTCCAGTCGACGCTGCAGTCCTACAAGGACCTGCAGGACATCATCGCGATTCTCGGCATGGACGAACTCTCGGAGGAGGACAAGTTGACGGTGGCCCGGGCTCGAAAAGTCCAGCGCTTCCTTTCCCAGCCCTTCCAGGTCGCGGAACAGTTCACGGGGACGCCCGGCGTCTACGTCCGGCTCGAAGACACGATTCGCGGCTTCCGGGAGATTCTCGACGGCAAGCACGACGATCTGCCGGAACAGGCTTTCTACATGGTCGGCGACATCGAGAGTGCGATCAAGAAAGCGGAGAGCATGATCTAGATGGCGATCGAACTCGTCGTCGTGACCCCGACCGGGGAAACCCTCTCGGAAGAAGTCGAACAGGTGGTCCTGCCAGGCGAGGCGGGGGAGTTCGGTGTGCTCGAGAGTCACGAACGTTTCCTGACGCCGCTTCGACTAGGACCGATGCAGATCATCCGATCCGGTGGGACGTCGGGTGGAGGCGGTTCGGTCGCGAATTCCGAATGGGCGGCGCTCTCGGAAGGTTTCGCGGAGGTCGATGGCTCCCGGGTCGTGGTGCTCGTCGATACGTGTCTTCGCGCGAGCGAGATCGATCGCGAGGCGGCCGAGGCGCGTCGGGTGGAAGCGAGCGATCAGCTCGCGCAGCTGCCGGACGATGAGGAACATGCCGGAGAGCGGGCGCGACTGGCCGTGATCGTCGCGCGAGCCGAACTCGAACTCGACGTCGCCGGACGTTAGGTCCCACGCGAGGTGGTCGCGAAGGATCGCGGGGCGACTTCGCCGCTGCGGCGTCTGGTCCTTCTCGAGGAGCGATTCCCCGATCGGCCGGTCTTCGATACGGCCCTTTCCCATGCTCTGCTCCGCCGCGTCGCGAGCGGTGCGAAAGGCGAGAGCCTGCGCCTCTACCGCCCCGGGAAGGCGCTTCTCTTCTCCAGCCTCGACCTGCGCCGCCCGGGCTTCCGCCGTGCCGCGGAACTCGCCCTGGCGAAAGGATTCGCCCCCGTCATCCGATTGGCGGGGGGTCGAGCCGCTGCCTTTCTCGAGGAATCCGTCGCCTTCGCATGGGCGATTCACGATCCGGACGCAAGGCTCCGGATCCGATCGCGTTTCGAGGAGATCTCCGACTGGATCGTCCGGGCCCTGCGACGTCTGGGGCTCGACGCACGGATCGGTGCCGTCGCCGGCGAATATTGTCCGGGGGAGTTCAGTGTGAACCTCGGTGGCCGGACGAAGGTGATGGGTGTGGGACAGCGCGTCATTCGCGGGGGCGCCCATGTCGGGGGTGTCGTCACGGTCGGCCAGACCGAGGAGCTGCGCGCCGTGCTGGTTCCCGTCTACGAAGCGCTCGGCTTCGGCTTCGATGCCACGACGGCGGGAGGAATCGCCGACGCGGATCCGGGCTTGTCGTCGGGCGATTTCATCGAGGCAATGGGTGGAATCCTACGTGAAAAGGGTTTCCTCCTCGAAGAAGGCCTGTTCGACGCTTCGATCCATGTCGAGGCCAGAGCACTCGAACCGGTCCACTCTCCGACCGGGAACCGGGTCGGAGGAAGCGGGAATCTTCCGGTCCGATAGTGCCCGGCGTTCTTTCGTGTGCTTCCATCGTGGAGCCCAGGAGCCCCCATCCCAAGGAGACCGACCGATCATGCGCAACGCCGTTCCGACCTTCCGTTCCCCCCGACTCTTCTCCCGCGTCATCACGCCGGGAATCGTCCTGGTTCTCGTCATGGGTCTTGCAGGATCGTTGCAAGCGGATGGCTCGATGGGGGGCCATGCGGACCATCATGGTTCCGCCGAACCCCATATCCAGTATCGCCAGGCCGTGATGTCGGGGATCGGTGCCAACATGGGCGCGATCGCTTCGATCCTGAAGAACCGCCTTTCCATGCCCGGGCACGTCGCGATCCATGCCACGATGATCGCGGATAGCGCACGACTGATCGCGCCCGCTTTCGAGAAGAAGGTCGTCGAGGGACCGACCGATGCGAAGGCCGCGATCTGGGAGGACTGGAAGGATTTCCAGGAGGATATCGCGAAGATGGAAGAAGCGGCCCGCAACCTCGCGAAGGCCGCCTCCGGTCAGGATCCGGCCGCCGTCGGGCCCGCCGTGAAGGCTCTCGGCAAGAGCTGTGGCGGATGCCACGAAGAATTCCGGAAGCCCAAGGAAGAGTCCTACAAGAACGCGGCACGTTGAGCCCGATCCCCTCGCGATCCGCCTCTTCCCCCCCGATCGCGTCCCGCCGACGGGCGGCGATGGGGATCGCATGGATCGTGCTGATCTCGGTGTCGTCGAATCCGGTCCTGGGGGAGTCGGGGGCGCAGCCGGGAGACGTCGGTCGTGGCCGTCATGTCTTCTTCGCCACCGGGGGATGCACCTGCCATACGAATCTTCCCGGAGAAGGGAAGGACGCTCCGCTCCTCGCCGGCGGGCGAGGACTGAAGACACCCTTCGGTGTCTTCTACAGCACGAACATCACTCCAGACCCCGAGACCGGAATCGGCGACTGGAGCGATGCGGATTTCATGCGGGCCATGCGGGAAGGACTTTCTCCAGACGGAGAACACTATTTTCCGGTCTTCCCCTACACCTCCTTCTCGGGTCTCACCGATCAGGACCTCGTCGATCTGCGGGCCTACCTCGCGTCGCTTCCGGCGATCCGGCGCGAGAACCGGCCTCCGGACGCGCCCTTCCCCTTTTCATGGCGGGCGACGCTGGCCGGCTGGAAATGGCTCAACTTCGAACCCGTTCCTCTTCCCGACGCGCCCGATCGGAGCGAAGCCTGGATCCGCGGGCGGTATCTCGTGACCGCAGCGGCCCATTGTGGCGAGTGCCATACGCCGAGAACGTTGACGGGCGGGCTCGATCGATCGATGTGGCTCGCGGGGTCGAGGGAGGGACCGGAGGGCGAGCTCGCGCCGAATATCACCCCGGATCCGAAAACCGGGATCGGCCGCTGGTCCGTCGCGGATCTCGTCTGGTACCTCGAGATGGGGATCAAGCCCGACGGTGACGATACGCAGGGTCTGATGGCCGAAGTGATCGAGCACGGCTATTCGCATCTGCCGAAAAGCGATCTCGAAGCGATCGCGGTCTATCTGAAGGCCTTGCCCGCGATCGAACACGACCTCCGGCGGGAGTGAGGCGCGAGAACTAGTCTTTCGCCCGATGTCCGACCCCGCTACGAGCAGTTCGCACTCGAAGTCCGACGTCGCGATCGGCTGGATGATCCATGCCGCCGCGATCGCGAGTTGCGCAATGGTCCTGGTCGCGGTGGGGCAGCCCATCTTCAGCGACGACGTCTGGTGGCATCTCGCTCTGGGCGAAGCCCATCTTCGCGAAGGACCCTGGCTCGCCGGGGATCCCCTTCTCTTCACGTCGAAGGGGCCGCCTCCTCCGGCCTCGTGGTTGGCCGACATTCTCTTCCGGGTCGTCTGGAATCATCTCGGGTTCGCAGGTCTGCGTCTGTTCCACCTGGGCCTGGTCGCGTCGTGTCTCGTGCTCGTCTGGGCCAGCGTCCGTCACGCGACGCGAAGCGCTTCCCTGGCGAGTCTTTCGGCCGCCCTGGTCGGAACCCTCTCCGCCTATCGTCTCGTTCAGCTGCGGCCTCATCTCGCCACGATCCTGGCCGCCCTCCTTCTTCATTGGCTGCTCTTCCGGGATTCCCGTCCTCCCTCCTGGCAGCGGGGGCTTGCCGCGGTCGGGCTGATGGGGCTTTGGGCGAATCTCCATCCCGCCTATCCGCTGGGACCCGTTCTCGTCGCGATCGGGGCTGTCGGTCTCTTCGTGGCCTCGATCCTGCCGCGAGGTTCTTTTCGCGAGGACGGTCCGAGCTTCGATTCCGAGCGCGCGAGGGTGCGTGCCCGCGCAATCCGGCTGGCGGGAATCGCCTCGATGGGCTTCGTCGCGACGCTCCTGAATCCGCTCGGTCTGGCGGGATACCGCTCGGCATTCGAAGCGGGAAGCGGGCAGGGAGGACTGGCCGTCGTCGTCGACGAATGGAGTCGCATCGATCTTCTTTCCTGGCCCACGGCCAGTCTGCCGCCGAGCCCGATGAACTGGGCCGTCGCCTGGCTCCTCGTCATCGCGGTCCCCCTCGCGACCGCGATCGAGTTCCGCTCCCACTGGCAGCGGTCGTCCACTGCTGCAGCGAATCGCGTCGACCCCGCCATCATCAGTCTCGCCTGGGCCGGTCTCGTTGCGATGCTGACGGCGACACGGTTTGCCTGGATGGTCTTCTGGCCGGTGCTCTTCCTCGCCTGTCACCTTCGTCAGCGCCTGGCGATCGGACCGCGACGGGCCATCGGAGGGGCCGCGGTCGCGTCGGTCGCGCTTTTCCTCGCCTTTCCGAGATGGGGAGACTGGCCGATGGTGACGCGCGGATTGCCGCGGACCCTCGCGGGCTATCTCTCTCCCTACGCAACCGGCAAGTACCACACCGCGGCGGTCGCCGTTCTGCGAGAAGCACGACTCGAAGGAAATCTTTTCGGACGTTATTCCGAGGGGGGATTCCAGTCGTTCTGGCTCGCTCCGGCGATCCGAACGGCCATGAACGGCAGTCTCAACATGAGCGAAGAGGCCTTCGCCGCGGCCCTGGCGATTCGCGAGCGGATCGGCACGCCGGCCCATCCTCGTTTCGAGGAGGCGCTCGATGCCCTGGGCGTCGATCTCTTTCTCGGGACGGGTCTGCCGCGGATCACCCGGCCGGGTCGTCCGCCCGACCATTCGACCCTCCATCTGGAGGGCGCGCCGGGTTGGATCCTGATCTTCCGCAATCTCGATTCGGCCCTCCATCTTCGAAAGAACGCTCGGAACCGACGGAATCTCCGACGGATCGCGGCCTACTACGCACGCCATGACGTGCCTTTCGACGCCGAACGGGGCTTCGACCCCGCCCGCGTCCTGCGCGAATCGCCGGACTGGGCCCGACGGATGGGGCTCTGGAGTACCTACCTCGATCGACGGCTCGATCGGCAGTCCCCGCCCACCGACGATGCGTCGATCCGCGTTGACAAGACCGATCGAGCCCGCGGCGCGGGGTCGGACCGACTCGCACTAGGCTATCTCGCTCTCGGCATCTACGGGGAAGCGGAAGCCGAGAACGAGCAGTTCCTGCGACAGAGGCCAGGCGATGCCCGGGCCCTGCGGCGGCGTGGATGGTTGCTCTTGCGCCCGCATCGGATCGCTTCGAGGCAGGAACTCGTGCGGGCGATCCGCGGTCTTTCCACGATCACGCCCCGCGATCGTCTGACCCTCGGTCTGTTGGATCTCCTGCGAAGGAAAGGGCAGGGTCGGACGATTCCCGAGCGGGAATCGAGGACGATTCCGGTCCTCAGCCGGATGGAGGCGCGCGCCCTGCTGGTGGGTCGCGCTTCGCCCTTGTTGACGTCGACAGACCTTCCCGCTCACGATTGACCCGGTTCCGGTCGATGCGGTCCTTCGGGGTCCGGAATGCTAATTTCCG
>DRKE01000268.1 GCA_011051925.1 Deltaproteobacteria bacterium | reverse complement strand
ATGTACATGGAATCCGTCGGCCCGCTCACGATCAATCCCCAGAATCTGAAGCTCAAGGCGGACATTCCCGTCCTGATGCAGAACAATGCCTGCGCGATCAATTCGATGGTGCTCTGTATCTTCACGACCTACGGCATGTTTCCCAGGGCGATCCACGAGATGGACCCCGATTCGTTCCTGCATCGCGCGATGTCCCGGATCTTCGAGAACTCGGGGCCCGTGATGAGATGGGCGATGGGGATGAAGGGGAAGCCGATGCTCTGGTTCGAGAAATGGCTGACCTTCATCACGGGCCAGCCCTTCTCGTCGGGCCATCTCCAGGAGATCGGCGGACGGATCTTCAATCTCGAGCGGATGTACAATCTGCGCGAGGGATTGACGCGTGCCGACGATACGCTGCCGCCGCGACTCCTCCACGAGTCGATCTACGACCACATGGATTCGGGTCATCCACTCAAGGAGCTGTTGCCCCGATATTATGCGCTTCGGGGTTGGGATGCGGAGGGCGTGCCCCTTCCGAAGACGCTCGAGCGGCTGCAGGTTCGTGTCTGAACGATCGGGTGTCGGAATCCGACCGGATCATCCGGGCGACAGGGATGGCGGAAGGCAGGGGATGGCGTGATGGCGATCCAGGTCGAACTGACCTACGAGATGAGCAGGGTCCTGGGCGAGCGCAGACTGGCGATCGAATCGGCCTCGACCGTGGCCGACGTGGTCGCACAGACGCGGGCTCGATTCGACGAGATCGGGGCCGATTACGGGAAGCTCGCGCGCGTCACGGCGATCGCCGTCAATGGCGTCCTCGTCAATCACAAGAAGGGCCTGAAGACGAAACTCGCCGACGGAGATCGGGTCGGGTTCGTCAAGGCCGCGGCCGGCGGTTGAGCCGGCCCTCGAAGTCCAACAGGAGTCAATGGGATTGTCCGATACTCTCGTCACCCGGCCGAGTCGAAGCGTGACCGAGGCCATCCAGACCCGTCGATCCGTACGGGATTTCCTGTCCGATCCCGTTCCCGAAGCGACCGTCCGCGAGATCCTCGAGATCGCCAGTCGGGCCGCCTCGGGTGGCAATCTCCAGCCGTGGAAGGTGAACGTGTTGTCTGGAGCGGCGCGCGACGAATTCGTGAAGACGGTCGCGCAGCGGATGAAGGAGATGCCGTTCGGGGAGGGACCCGAATACGCGATCTATCCACGGGATCTCGGAGAGCCCTATCGTGCGCGCCGCGGCAAGGTCGCGATGGACATGTATGCACTCGTCGGGGTCGATCGCGACGACCGGGAAGCGCGTGCCCGACAGATGGGGCTGAATTTCTCCTTCTTCGGCGCGCCGGTGGGCATCTTCATCAGCATCGATCGGGCCATGGGACCACCGCAATACGCCGACCTCGGTATCTTCCTCGGGAACATCATGTTGCTGGCCCGCGAGCGTGGCCTTCATACCTGCGCCCAGGAGGCGTGGTCTCTCTGGGGAAAATCGATTCGCGAGTTCACAGGGATTCCCGAAGAGGACGTGGTCTTCTGCGGAATCGCGCTGGGCCATGCGAATCCGGACGCGCCAGTCAATGCGCTCCGGACGGAGCGGGCGCCCCTCGAGGAATTCGCGACCTTCCGGAGCTAGGGAAGCTCTGCAGGACTCGCCCGACAGGGTACGACCGTGTCGGGGGGTCTCGAGCTGGCGAAGCAGCAGACGTTCGCGGGTGAAACCTGGAAGCGGAATGGAAGCGGAAGGGGGGAAGGGGAAGCGGAAGGGCACGGCGGCGTGTGCAGAGGCTCCCTAGTCGAAGATCGTCTCGAACAGGTCCGCCGGGGTGTTGGCGATGCGGGCGGCTCCGGCTTCCGCCAGCTCCTCGGCCGTTCCGTATCCATAGAGCACGCCGATCGGCACGATCGCGTTGTGGAGGGCGCCCTGGATGTCGTGTTTGCGATCGCCCACCATGATCGCGTCGGTTCCCTTCGTTCCGGTCCGTTCCAGCGCGAAGCGGAGGAGGTCGGTCTTCTTCGTTCGGGTTCCGTCGAGTTCCGACCCGAAGACCCCTTCGAAGAATCCGCCCAGATCGAAATGATCGAGGATCCTTTCGACATAGACCCCGGGTTTGCTCGACGCGACATACAGGCGTCTTCCGGCACCTCGCACGAGCGAGAGCGCGTCGCGGATGCCGGGGTAGAGGGTGCATTCGTAGATGCCGAGATCGCCATAGCGCTCCCGGTAGTAGCGAAGGGCGAGGGGGGCTCGATCGGCGTCCAGGAGGCTCTCTAAACTCTCGAGCAGGGGAGGGCCGATGCACCACGTGAGCTCGTCCGGCGACGGGACGGGTGCGACGCCGAGTCGTTCGAGCGCGTGTCGGATCGAGCCCGTGATTCCGGCCTTCGGATCGATCAGGGTTCCGTCGAGGTCGAAGAAGACGGTCGGCTCCATCTGGGACGATTAGCAGATCGTGCGGCTCGGAGCCGAGGCGACGTTCCGGTCCGGGGCGGTCCATTGGCGCACGCGTCGACGCGGAGGCGGGCGTTCCGGATGGTTGCCGGGCGCTTCCACCCGGAAATCGCCGGGGATTCCCGAATGGCGTACGCT
The DNA here is from genome assembly GCA_011051925.1 of Deltaproteobacteria bacterium. Lineage (GTDB taxonomy): Bacteria > Myxococcota_A > UBA9160 > UBA9160 > UBA4427 > UBA4427. The sequence continues at coordinate 7,139 of DRKE01000268.1, read as the reverse complement.
TTGCGAGGATCATCGCGAGGCGTCGCCCGTGCGCCCTCCGCCCGACCAGATGGACGGAGCGCCGCGCGTGGATCCGGTGACGGGAGGAGGCGACGGCATGGCTGCTTCGGGCGAACGCTCTGGTTTCGAGGTCACGCGTCTTTCGGGCTCGCTCGGTGCCGAGGTTCGCGGCATCCGACTGGGGCAGGCGGGACCGGACGAGGCGGAGGGGATCCGATCGCTCTTGCTCGAGCATCAAGTGCTCTTCTTCCCGGAACAATACCTCACACCGGACGAACACATCGCATTCGGACGGCTCTTCGGAGAGCTCGAATCGCATCCGAACCTGGATTTCGAAAGCGAGCGGCCGGAGTTCTTCGAGCTGCACGCCACGGGTGGAAAGGGTGCAATCGCGGATGAATGGCATAGCGACCTCTCCTGCCAGGATCGCCCTTCGGTTCTCGCCATCCTGCACATGGTGAAATGTCCCGCGGTCGGTGGCGACACGATGTGGGCGAACATGACGAAGGCCTACGAGGAACTCACGCCGCCGATGCAGGAGTTCCTGGAAGGGTTGTCGGCGCTGCACGACGCGCATCCCCATGACCATCCTGAACAGACGGCAATCCATCCCGTCGTTCGCATCCATCCCGAGACCGGTCGGAAATCCCTCTTCGTGAACGAGCATTTCACGCGCCGGATCGTCGAGCTGAGTCATGAAGAGAGCGAGCCCGTTCTCCGCTTCCTCACGCGTTGGGCGACGCAGCCGCGCTTCGGTCTCCGATACCGCTGGTCGGAAGGGACCGTCGCCATGTGGGACAACCGATGCACGCAGCATTGCGTGTTGAACGATTTCGAGGGGGAGCGGGTGATCCAGCGGGTGACGGTCATGGGGGACGAGCCCGAGTCGGCCGTTCCAGCCCGCTGGGAGCCGTATCTCAAACCCTTCAGTGCGGCGAGTCGACACGATCGCCAGCTGAAGGTGCATCTCAGGGAAAGGGATCGCAGGGGACGAGGATGATGATGAATACGGGAATCGGCGAGCGTGCCGTCGTCGTGGGTTGTGGGGTGGGCGGCATCTTCGCGGCGGGTGCGCTCCATCGCCATTTCCGGGAGGTCGTCGTCGTCGACAAGGACGACCTCTCGTCCGGGCCGTCGTTCCGCAAGGGCGTGCCCCAGGGACCGCATGGGCATATCGTGCTGAAGCGGGGCGAGAACATCGCCGAAGCGATGTTCCCGGGCTTCCGTGACGCGCTTCGGACAGCGGGCGGAATCGAACTCGTCACCGGTCGTGACATGGCCCGCTTCGCCTTCGGGAAGTGGAGCGAGCCGCTCGATAGCGACATGACCGTGTTTTCCCAGACGCGGCCCCTGCTCGAACACGTACTCCGGGAATGCCTCCGATCGATCCCGAACGTGACGATCCGATCGGGATGTCGTTTCTCGGATTTTCTCTTCGACGACCATCGGATCCATGGCGTCTCGATCCTGCGGGAGGGTCGGATCCGGGAGGAGGTCGAAGCCGATCTCGTGATCGACGCGTCGGGTCGGGGAACCGGGACGCCGCGCTGGTTGTCCGAGAACGGATTCGGAGAGGTGGAGACGGAACGCCTCGGAATCGACCTGTGTTATGTAACGGGCATATTCGCCACCGATCGATTCGAGGATGGATACGCGCGATTGTGCACGGTCGGGCAATCGCCGCCCGCGGTTCGTGGAGGCTCGGCCCTGCCCGTCGAGGGCAGGCGGTGGATGATCACGCTGAGCGGCCGCGGAGACGACGTTCCCTCCGTCGACCCGGAGGCGTTCCTCGCGTTCGCGAAATCCCTCCCGGACCCCTGCGTGTACGACCGGATCTCGGAAGGGCGGCTCGAGGGCAGCGTGCGACGCTTCAAGACGCCGGAATCGTTCTGGCGCAAATACGAATCCATGGCGGACTTTCCGGAGGGGTTCGTCCCGATCGGGGACGCGGTGGCGGGATTCAATCCGATCTTCGGTCAGGGGATGTCGGTCGCGGCCGTCGAGGCGGAACGCCTGGGCCTCCTGCTCGATGAGCGGGCCGAATCGGGACGGGGGCTCGACGGGCTTCGGGAAGAGGCGCTCCCGGGAATCTCGGCCTCGATCGCCGAAGCCTGGGAAGGACCTGCGACCATCGACTACCTCTACGACAGCACGGTGGGCGAGCGACCCGTGGACTACCCGATCCGGCGCGCGGTCTTCTTCGCGATGCAGGAGATGGCGGAGGAGGATCCGGTCTTGCGGCAACTGCAATTCGAGGTCGGGAACATGTTGAAGCCGCGTGAGGCACTCTTCACGGCCGAGGTCCAGGCGCGACTCCAGGAACGCCTGGCCAGTGCCGCGGGGATTGAAGGGAATCCATGACTCCCGAATCGCTCTTCGCCGTCTGCAACTACGGCGTGCTTCCCGCCTGGATCCTGCTCGCCGTGGCTCCCACCTGGACCTGGACGCGGCGCATCGTGCACGGGATCTGGATCCCGATCCTCCTGGGTACCGTCTATCTCTCCGTGCTCCTGACGGGACCGGCGACGCCGCCGGAGGGTGGCTTCACCAGCCTCGCTGGGGTGATGGCGCTCTTCACGAGTCCGCGCTTCGCCCTCGTCGGTTGGGTCCACTATCTCGTCTTCGATCTCTTCATCGGAGCGTGGGCGGTTCGCGACGCGCGGCGGCGGGAGATCCCGCATGGATTCGTCGTCCCCTGCCTCTTCTTGACGCTGATGTTCGGGCCGATCGGGCTCCTTGCCTATCTCGTTCTTCGCCTCGTGCTGAGACGCGAGATCTCGCTGGACGAAACGGCATGACGGCGAGGGGGAAGGAGATCGACATGCAGGCAGAGGACGAGATCGGCCGGCAGTCGGCTCGCTGTCTCATCCGAGTCGCGCCAGGATCTCGTCGTGTTCCGGGAAACGGCCTTCGTCGTGTTTCGAGAAGACGACGCGGCCATCCACCTCGACTTCGAAGATGCCGCCGCTGCCGGGAACGAGGGTCGGCGGCATGCCCGTCCGTTCTTCGATCGCGGCCGCCAGACTGGCGGCCCGGGGCTCGTAGTTTCAGACCGAGCAGTAGGTGATCCGGATCTTCACGGTGGTTCCTCCCTTTTCGATTCGGCGCTCTTCCGGAATCCGTCGCGTGGGTCGATCGACGTCCCCGGGGTCCGTCAATCGGCGTCGACACCCTTGGGCGCGCGCTGTTTCATGAATCCGAACATGTAGCCCGCCACCCGGCGCATCTGGATCTCCTCGGAGCCTTCCGTGATGCGATAGCGGCGATGATGTCGATAGATGTGTTCGAAGGGCTTGTGGCGCGAATAGCCCAGTCCGCCATGGACCTGCATCGCGCGATCGGCGGCATCGCAGCAGAGCCGGTTCGACCAGTAGTTGCACATCGAGACCTTGTCGGAGACCGAGAAGGCGCCGTATTCGTCCATCATCCAGGCGGTCTTGTGGATCAGCGCGCGGAGCATCTCGCATTGGGTCTGGAGTTCGACGAGCGGGAACTGGATCGCCTGGTTGGTCGAGAGGGCCTTGCCGAAGGGCTTCCGGATCTTCGCGTATTCGACCGACTGATCGATGCAATACTGCGCGGCGCCCAGGCTCGAGGCGGCCTGTCGGATCCGGTTCTCGTTGAAGAAATGCTGCACGACGGCGAGTCCACGCCCTTCGCCCCCGAAGATCGCGTCGTCCCCGACCTCGACGTCCGTGAAGGAGACCCGGCCGTGATCCGTGGGCATGTTGAAGGTCCAGAGCATCTCCTCGACCTTGACGCCCGGCGCGTCCATCGGAACCAGGAAGGCCGTGATGCCCCGGGCATCTCCCGGCTTGCCGCTGGTCCGCGCCATCACCATGTCGTAGGGCGCCTTGTGGATGCCCGTATTCCAGGTCTTCTCTCCGTTGATCCGCCAGCGGTCGCCGACGCGCTCGGCGCGGGTCTCCATGTGGGTCGCATCGGAGCCGTGGGCGGGCTCCGTGATCCCGAAGGCGAAACCGGCACGTCCCTCCGCGAGCGCGTCCACCCATTCGGCCTTCTGGCTCTCCGTTCCGTACTCGAGCATCAGGAGGAGGCCGACGTTGTTGCCCACGATCGAATGTTCGTTCTGGAGATCGTTGTGGAGGCCGAGCCCCCGACGGGCGAGATGTTCGCGAATGACGGCCATGCCGAGATTCGTGCCGTCCCGTCCGCCGTATTTCCGGGGAAAGGGATATCGGTAGTGCCCGGCAGCATCCGCCCGGCGCTTCGCCTCGGCGAGCAGCGCCTCCCATTCCTCGTTGGGAAGTCCACCTCGCTCCCAGTCGGTTCGGGCATCTTCGCGGCGATGGTCGAAGAACCGGATGTTGTCGTCCTGTTCTTCGAGGGGCTTGATCTCGGCTTCGATGAAGGCGTCGAGTTCTTCGAGGTAGGCGACGAGATCGGCGGGGAGTTCGAGATCCATTTCGTTTCCTCTGCAGGCGTCCGGTTTGCTGGCGATGGGAGACACGGCTCCGAGGACGCTCCTCGAATCCTATCACGCCTCGCGTTCCCGGGTTGCGTGGGTATGCTCTCCGGTTCCACGAGGAGAACGTCGGAATGATCCCCGCGTACAGACTCTACGGTGCAGCCATTTCGCTCTATACGGGAAAGGCCCGTGCGTATCTCCGCTATCGGAATGTCCCCTTCGTCGAGGAGGCCGGGACCCCCGAGATCTTCGAGCGGGTCGGATTCCGCATGATTCCCGTCCTCCATACGCCCGACGATGAACTCGTCCAGGACACGACCGAGATCATCGACCATCTCGAGGCGCGGTTTCCCGGTCCTTCGATCTATCCCGAAGGGCCGGCCCAGCGTTTGATGGCGCTTCTTCTCGAGGTTCATGGCGATGAGTGGCTGGTCATTCCCGCCATGCACTACCGCTGGACGTACAATCTCGATTTCATCCTCGAGGCCTTCGGAAAGACGGTCGCGCCCGAGGCGAATGCTCGGGAACAGCGGGAGATCGGGGAGAAGATCTCGGCCCCCTTTCGGGGCTCCTTGCCCTTCCTCGGGATCGACGAGCGGACGGTACCCGGAATCGAGGCGGCCTACGAAAGGCTTCTCCTGCAACTGAACGAGCATTTCGGGCGATTCGAGTATCTTTTCGGAAGCCGTCCGAGTATCGGGGACTATGGCCTGATGGGGCCGCTCTACGCCCACAACTACCGTGATCCCTGGAGTGGCGATCTCATGCGGCGGATCGCGCCCAACGTGGCGCGCTGGGTGGGTTCGATGAATACGCCCGCGCCCAATACGGGACGTTTCCTTCCCGGCGACGAGATTCCCGGGACCCTCGTGCCGATTCTCGAAGGGATGTTCGAAGAAAGCCTGCCGGCTCTCTTCGCTTCCTTCGAAGCCAACGAGAAGTGGCTCGAGGCAAACCCCGAAGAGGCCGTGCTGCCTCGCGCGACCGGCGAACACGAGTTCACGATCGGCGGTTGCCGGGGCTCGAGAAAGATCCGCGCGTATACGCAGTGGATGTTGCAACGACCACTCGAATTCCACGAGTCGCTGGGCGGAGCCGATCGGGAGCGGGTGGACCGCCTGTTGGAGAGGATCGGAGGCGCCGAGCTCATGCAGACCGAGGTGCGGAGGCCCCTTGCGCGGGTGGACAACCGGCTGGTCGATCCGAGCCGGCTGACGTAGTCGTCCGCGATGCTGCAGCATCGGCCCCGGTCGTGCCTACGGTCGCAGCAGACGACGTTTCTCGAAGCGGAACGCGGCCCCGCGACTGAGCTTCGCGAGCTTCAACTCCTGGGGGATGGGCTGGGGATCCGCCGAAGGATCCAGGACGAGGTCCCAGGCGAGCCGCCCCTGGCTCGGAGCGGCGACGGGATGGCAGCGGGCCCGGGGATTCACCGCGCCCGCGATGGCGTCGAACGCCGGATGGACTTCCTCCGAAAGTCCGGCGAACCACGATGAGCAGTCGTCTTCCTCGAAGGCCGGACATTCACCGATGCGGATCCGAAGGCGATCGTCTGCGATCTTCTCGACGCGGAAGTCGAGATAGCTTCGCGGATGGAAGCAGGGATGGACCTGGAAGACCTTGGCGATGGCGTCGATGTCGTCTTCTCCCTCGATGGCCAGGGTCCGGCGGAGGCGCTCGGCGACGAGGGCCGCGATTCCCGTCCATTGGGATCGACCGAGTCGCCTCGCGCGTTCGGATCCCGCTCGTTGTTCGGCACAGAGGAGGAAGGAACGGGCCAGCAGATGGCTCTGGACGGCGAATTCCCGAAGAACGGTCACGAGGGCGCGGTGGGAGAGGTCCTCGAGCTGGAAACCGGGATCGAAGGGGCCCGAATAGTCGTCCCAGCCGCCAGGCTCGCGATTCCGATCGGGTCGGGAGACGGGAAGACGCGCGAGTTCCGACCTCTCGACGATCGCCTGGTTCGGGTGGGGTTCGGCGGGATCGGCCGCGTCTCCGATGAAGACGGACCATCGACAGGCGGGATGGCGTCCGGCGGGCTCGCGCGGCGGGCGGTGGATCGGGCGCATCTTCATGCAGGGATGGGTCGCGGCGGCCGTGGCATCGAAGGTCGGATCCTCGATGTCGTGGCACATCGTCTTGACGCGTTGCTCTCCGAAGGGCTCGACGTCGAGGAGCGCGCCACAATGGGCCAGCCAGAATTCGCCATGCTCCGGGCCATCGAGGCGGAACTGGAAATCCATGAACTGGTGGGGTGCACCGATGTCGAGCTGGAGATTCTTGAAGACGGTTCCGACGTCCCGTCCCTCGAAATTCATCGCACGCTGCATGCGCTTCGAGTAGATCGGGCTGGCGGCCATCCACTCCTCGATCGAGAACCGGACGTAGGCCTCGCCGCCGCAGAGCTTCGCGACGAGCGGGAGTCCGACACGATCCTGCAGGTGGCCTGCCAGCAGATACTCCCGCCCGAGCTCCGCGAGCAGCCCGCGGGAGAAGTCCACGAGATCGAGATCGGGATCGAAGGGCCCGATATAGTCGTTGCGTAGCGGCATCGATCAGGCCTCGGGATCGGTCAGCGTCGAAAACCAGTCGAAGTCCTCGCGTCGGGTCCAGCCGGGCATCCGGCTGCCCTTCTTCATGCGTTCGATCATGCGGTCGCTCAACTGGCCCGCCTGCATCATCGCGCCGAAGACGGCGCCAGCATTCGCAT
>DRKE01000267.1 GCA_011051925.1 Deltaproteobacteria bacterium | reverse complement strand
GCTGCCTCGTCGCCCTGCGGGCACGGACTGACTCAAGTTCGGGCGGATCCGACCGACGCGTGAAGACATGCCGAGATCGCACCCAGCGTCTGTCCGACCTGCCCCCCGACGGATCCGCGTCGTCCTGGCGATCCTGGGCGCGGCCCTCATGGCCGGCCTGGCGCCCGCTCTTGCCCGATCCGAGGAATGGGGTTTCGTCGGTGCCCGCTACCAGGGAATGGGTGGAGCCGGCGTCGCGGTGGTCGACGATGAGCACGCGGCCTATTGGAACCCGGGTGCCCTGGCCTTCACGAAATCCTACGGCGTCGCCGTACCGGTGGGGGCGCAGGCGGCCGCGACGGGCTCGACCCTCGCCGACATCGATCGCGTCGCCCGTTTTCTCGACGGGCTCGCGACCGGCGAGTTCGATCAGCTGCTCGCCGACGCCCAGGCGGGAAACACGCTCTCCTCGAGCCAGCTGGCCACCGCGGTCGGGATCGCCGTGCGCTTGCCCGGACTAGGGGAATCCGGAGAAGGACTCGTCGGCAACGTGAACGCCTCCCTGCTGCTCCGCTACGGACGCTTCGCCGTTTCCGGCGTCGGCCTCGCCTATTTCGCCGCCGATCCCGTCTTCGATCGCGACAACCTTTCCTTCTCGAGCCTGAACGGCGCCAATGCGGCCGACGCGCTCGTCGACCCGACGACGGCGATGGACCGTTTCGCTCCGGGCAGCGAGCCCGGCCTCGTCGCCCGGCTCGAAGCGCTCTTCGTCCAGGCCGCGTCGACCTCGCCCAATCTCCAGGCCGAGGAACTCGTCTTCCAGGCCCAGCAGGCCGGTGCCAACGTCGACGATCCGGGCGTCGCCGACAACATCCTGGCACTCGCGAATGCGACGATCGGATCGACCGCCGGAACCTTCGACGCAAACCAATCCGGTGCCTTCGTCCGGGGACTCGCCGTCGAGGAGATCGGTTTCGGCTATGGCCATGCCTTCCTCGGAGAACGGGTCGGGATCGGCGGCAACGTGAAGTACATGGTGGGAACGACCTTCAACCGATTCGTCCGCTACGACGACGTGAACAGCGGATCCGACCTGATCAGCGACATCGGCGACGCCCGGCGTCGGGAGACGACCCAGACGGGCTCCCTCGACCTCGGCCTGCTCGTGAAACCCTGGGAGTGGCTGCGCTTCGGATTGACCGCCCGAAACGTCACCGGTCCGGAATTCGATCTGGCCAGGGACCCCGCCGGTCCGGGCGGCAAGAGCAAGATCGTCCTCGATCCCCAGGTCCGGGTGGGAGCGGCCCTGTGGATCCTTCCGAACTGGGTCCTCGCCATCGATGCAGACCTGACGACGAACGAGTCGGAACTGCTCGATGGATTCGAATCCCGCTTCGTCTCGGTCGGGACGGAATTCAAGATTCCGATCTGGAAGATCGGGCTGGCCCTGCGCGGGGGGACCTACCTCAACACCGCTGCCGACGAACTCGACGAGATCGCCCTGACCGGGGGGCTCGGAGTCCATGTCTTCGACTTCAATCTCGACGTCGCCGTCGGCGGTTCGCCCAAGACGGAGCGCGTCGAAGCGGCCAACGATCGGAAGATCCCCTCGCGACTCAACTTCTCGGCGATGCTCTCGTTCCGCCACGATTTCTAGAAGGCTGCTAGTCAGGATACTCGATGCGGGCCCTGCTCTTCACGATCCCCTGACAGGTGAGGATCCAGCCTTCGTCGATCTGTCGCTGGTCGATGCCCCCATCGTTCATCAGCATCTCGACTTCGCCTTCGACGACCCTCGCCATGCAGCAGCCGCAATAGGCCTCCTCGCAGGCGAAGGGCGCCTCCAGCCCCGAGCGCCGGGCCGCCGAGAGGATCGTCTCGCCCTCTCCGACCACGATGTCCGTCTCGTTCCCGTCGAGACGGATCGTCACGACGGTCCCGCCCGCCGCATCGACCTCGGCAGGGCTCGCGTCCGCCTCCGGCGATTCGAAACGCTCGATGAAGATCTGGTCCTCGTCGATTCCGAGACTCGCCAGGCCGTTTTCGACCACGTCCATGAAGGGACCGGGCCCACAGATGTAGAAATCGGCGTCGATCTTCGGACCGACCTCCTGGACGACCCGCGCCGCGTCCACGAATCCGTGGACGTCGTCGAGGCGATGGACGATCTCGAACCGGTCCGGATGGGCCGACAGGAGATTCGCGAGTTCCTCCTTGAAGATGATCGAGCGATCGTTGCGATTCGCATAGATCAGCTTGATCGGACGCGAAGTCTGCTCCAAGGCGGTCTTGATGATCGAGATGATCGGCGTGATTCCGGAGCCGCCGCCAAAGAGGACCAGCGGTGTCTCCCGATCGCGCAGACAGAAATGCCCGGCCGGATGCATCACCTCCAGGCGATCGCCCGCAGAGACATGATCGTTCAGCCAGTTCGAAACCCGTCCGCCTTCGACGCGCTTGACGGTCACCTTGTGCCGGTCATCGATCCCCGGCGCGCTGGCCAGCGAATAACATCGTACGAGCCGATGGCCGTCGACCGTCACACGCAGCGTCAGGAACTGGCCCGATCGGTACTCGAAGCGTTCGGCGAGATCCCCCGGGATCTCGAAGACGATCGACTTCGAATCGTCGGTCTCCTCGATCACCTCGGCCACGGTCAGTTCGTGATAGGGCCCCTCCAGCGATGTCATCCGGCTTCCTTCTCCTCGATCGTTCTCGTCGGATGCGATCCCGGAGTCGGTCCCGGATCGCGAGCGCTCGGGACTCTACCAGATTCCCCGCAGCGGAATCGCACGAGACCGGGAATCAGCGAATCCCATCCGCCGGGGTCGCATTGTCCCCGGCGCCGGCCGGCTCCCCGGCCCAATCCCTGGGCTGGAGGAATTCGCGGTAGAGCGCGTCCTCGGGCGTCCCTGGCTCGGGCGACCAGTCGTAACGCCATGCGACCAACGGGGGCAACGACGCGAGAATCGACTCGGTTCGGGCGCCGGCCTGGAGCCCGAAACGGGTTCCCCGATCCTGCAGGAGATTGAACTCGACATAGCGACCCCGCCGGTAGAGTTGGAACTCCCGCTCCCGTTCGCCCCAGTCCATCTCCCTGCGTCGTTCCACGATCGGCCCATAGGCATCGAGATAGGCGTTCGCCGTGCTGCGCCAGAGTCGGAAGGCCGCGGAAAACCCGCCCTCGTCGAAATCATCGTAGAAGATGCCCCCGATTCCCCGCTGTTCCCCACGATGGGGCAGATGGAAATAGTCGTCGCACTGCTTCTTGAAACGGGGATAGAGGTCGGCCGAATGGACCTCGCAGGCGGCGCGAGCGGTGCGATGCCACAGGATCGCATCCTCCCGGAATCCGTAGTACGGCGTGCAGTCGAACCCGCCACCGAACCACCAGACGGGTTCCGCACCCTCCGGATCTCCGGCGAGGAAGAACCGGAAATTCGCATGGCTGGTCGGC
>DRKE01000266.1 GCA_011051925.1 Deltaproteobacteria bacterium | reverse complement strand
GCGTCATGGGGCGCCCGGCGGCTCCCTTCGATGCGGATCGACTCCGTCGGTTCGGTTTCGGAGACGAAGAGATCGATCAGATCCGCAAGGATTTCTCCGACTATGCTTCAGCCCTGCGAGCCGAGTCCGAAGACGGGAGGGTCCCGGCGGCCTACCTGCTCGATCCAGACGAGCGTGAATCGAGGCGACGACTGCGCGCGCGATATCTGACGGATCGGGAATTCGATGCCGCACTCTTCGCGACGAATCAGGCCAACCGCGTCCAGATCGTGCGGCTCCGAGAGAGCGCCCGGACCCGGAAGGTGGGTTTGCGCCCACGTGATCAGATCATCTCGATCAATGGCCTTCGGGTCTTCGACCTGTCGGATTTCGAGGATGGCCGGGCGAGGAGACGAGAAGGCCAGCTTCACGAACTGCTGGTCCTGCGAGGCGACAAGGTCTTCGATGTGAACGTCCAGTGCTGTCGTGCGGGATGGAGCGGCTTGGAGATCACTCGGGCCCGGCCCTTGCCGGAGTCGGTGGAGCGGTAGCGCCGAGCGCGGGCGCCCGGACCGTCTCGCGATCGGCGGCCGCATGACCCCTCAGAAAGCGCGGAAGACGTCGTTGAAGTCATACACGAATCGATCGAGGATCTGCCGGGCGTGGACCTCCGCTTCGGATTCATCACCGATCTCGGCCGCGAGTTCGATCATGTAGCGGGTTCGGGAGCGCGCGAAGGGCCCCCTCTCGAGGGCCAGGAGCGAGCGAAGCGAATCCCACCACAAGCCTTCATCGTGAACCGACCACGCATAGACCAGGGCTCGTCGGTCCGTCGACGACACGTGGAGGATCCGGATCTCGCGGCCCAGGATCCAGTTGGTTCGGACCGTCGATCGATCGATCTGCCAATCCCTTCCCGGCACCATCAGCTTCGATGAAACGGGGCTTCCGCGGGGAAGCGAGTCGGAGTCGGTGGCGATCAGGACCTCGACGGTCGGCGCACCGATCTTGTCCCGCCTTTCGTTCGGCTGGTAGAAGCGCCGGATGATCCGGCCGCGGGGCAGCAGTCCGAGGAAGGGATAGTCGAGCTCGAGCGCTCTGCCTGCCCAGCCACCATGGTGGAAGGGCAGGTCCAGGCGTGTCGTTCGCTTCGGTCCGGATCGATCGGGTGGCGGCCAGGGTCGCGTCACGAAGGAGGCCAGCGACAGCAGCACGACCATGAGGGCGAGGGGCTTCGTCGGAAAGCCCTTTCGATCCCTCTCGATCGAATCGGTCGTGCGGACGCCCTCGGATTCCCGGGCCGCGAGAAAATGGCCGACCACGAAGAGAGCGACCGTGCCGATCGCGAGAACGAGGATTCCCTGCCCGAGGTGGGTGTCGCCCGCGTGTTGCTCTGCCGGGGGAGAGCCGAGGACGATGGCCGCGATCCGAACGATGTTGAGCGCCATGGCGAGGGGCGGAGCCAGCAGGATGACGAGTGCGCCGCGAAGACCCCGAAGCCCCAGAAGCTCGCGGATCACCAGGGATACGAGGGTGAGGGTCAGGATCGATCGCAGTCCGCTACAGCCTTCGATCACGAGAAAATGGACATCGCCTCGGGTGAGATGGGCACCGGATTGTCCGATCCCGACGCCCGCGAGATTCAACAGATCAGCCGTCCAGGCTGCACTCCAGTTCTGGAGGGTCCAGAGGATCTCGTTCGAGAGCGGCGAAGGCAGCGGCAGGGCGAAGACCAGGACCACCATGGGGAGGGTCATGGCTCGGATCCCCTCGAGACCGGATCCGTGAAACGCGACGGCGGCCAGCAGAAAGGCGAGGGACACGAAGAGCAGATCAGGGGCTTCGTTCAGGCGGGCCCAGATCAGGGCACCCAGCGCGAGCGAAAAGAGCGCGGCGGTGATGATCGGCGAATGGCCGTCCTTCTCCAGATACAGGACGGTCCGTCGCCGCCAGACCATCCACGCGGCGACCGCGGCGACGAGGCCGGCGGAAGAACCCTGGCTGTCGAAGAACCAGTATTCGATCCGGTCCAGGATCGACGAATGGCTGGCGACCGCGGAGCTGCCTGGCCAGTAGGCGAGGCCGAGCAGCAGCAAGAGGATGGCGGAGATGAAGTGGCGTCGTATCGGCAAGTTCCGGGTCCGGGAGATCCGTCGAGTGCTTCCGTCCGATCGAATCGAATCGGGAATGCGATGAATCGGCTAGCGGGGCTGCCACCGGAAGCGGAAGCCGACCTCGGTACGGTAGGCCCAACGATCATACTCGAAATGAAGCTGAACGGTTTCGCCAGCCGAGGTCGTTCCCACCAGATCGTTCTCGAGGTCACCGATGAAATAGTAGGCCTTGAAACCGCTGAAGAGCGTGAGCATCAGCGGGCCCGCACGCCGGGCGTCGAACTCGATCTCGAACCCCGGGCCGATCCCGTGAAGCGTCCGGGTCTGGATCAGGTCGACGGATTCGATCCGGACGGTCGTCGAATCGAGACGGTTGATGGTCGCGCCGGTTCCCGGGAGTTGGACGACGCGTGTCGCGCCGCCGGAGATCTCGATCTGGTTCCGGAGGTACTCCACGGAAGGCTTGAAGCGGAATCGCTGGTCGCCGATGTCGGTGGTGAAGGCGAGTCCCGCACCGGCCCGGAACTGGAGCCGCGCATGCTTCACGTTCATTCTCGTTCCCTGGCCGAGAACGGTCTCCGCCGTGAAAACGGATAGCTGCTGTCCGGACGCATCCACCGGGACCACGACTTCGCCACGCGCGCCTTCGGTTGCCGGGACGACGTCGCTGGCGAGATTCAGCTGGATGTTTCCGTGTGCGAAGAACCGGGGCTTGCCCAGCGAGTCGACGAAGCTGGGAGACATGAGGGAGTAGTCGATGCTCACCGTCGTCGCGGTCGAAAGCACATCCCCTTCGGATGGGGGTCTCAGGGGGGAAGCTTCGGTCAGGGTCTGGAAGGGTGGGAACAATCCATCGGTCGATGAATCAGCCTGGAAGTCCTGGACCTCCAATCCGACCGACAGCCCGACGCCCGGCAACCAACGCGCGGTCTCGGGTTGGAGGTCCCCGGCAATGGCGACTCCCGGCAGCACGAGGAGTCCCATCAGGACGGAGGAGAGGTGGATGTGACGGGTGATCGGCACCCCCTATATCTACGGGGTCGTCGCGCATATTTCAAGCGACGGACCTGACGCGGAGAAAGGCTCGAAAACCGCGTCCGCGCGTCATGCTGTGCAGGTCGAGCGAGATCGTTTCGAGACGACGATGGCTCGTAAGCCCGTGCCACCGCTCGTGTTGATGTGCATGGCCGGGCTAAGCAATAATGGTTCAATGGCGCTGCCCCTCCCCGCGTTGTCCAGAACCGTTTCCGTCTGTCTCTTGATCATGGGACTGGCCTTGTCGCAGGTCGCTTCCAGCGCCGCTCGTGCGCAGACCGATCCAGCGGAAGAGGAGTCGGATGTCTGGTCGGGCGTCGAAGAGATGTTGGTCGTCGGCGGCGAGGCGGGCGCGCTCGGCCTGCTCGAGGATACGGGTTCCGTCACCTCTTTCGACGCATCGGATCTGGCTGCCTATGGGATCGAGAACGCGACGGATCTGGCTGCCTTCACCCCGAATCTCGAAATCGTCCAGAACAGCGCGACCGAAGCCTCCTTCTTCATTCGAGGGGTCGGTCTGCAGGATTTCAGCGCGAACGCAACGGGAGCCGTCGCGGTCTATCTGAATGGCATGCCCCTGAACGCATCGACACTCCAGATCGCGCCGATCTTCGATGTACAGGGCGTCGAGGTCCTCAAGGGGCCGCAGGGCCGGGGCGACTATCGGAACGCGAGTGCCGGCGCCATCCTGATCACGACGAGAAAACCCGACGCGGGCGCCCCGTCCTTCGATTTTTCGACGAGTCAGGGGCGCTTCTACAGCCACGATGCGATCGATGCCTATACGCGGCGATACGACCTCGGACTCAATATCCCGATCGTTCCCGATCTCCTCGCGACGCGCTTCGCATTCCAGAGCGTCGAGGCGGATCCTCTTTTCACGAATCGATGCGCTTTCCAGCCCGACCGCCCCGGGCTGAGCGTATGCGGTGAAGCGCCGAATCTATCGAGCTCGCCAACGGGGAACGGATTGCTCGGACCCGGGCTGAAGAAACAGATCGGAAACAGGTCGGTCTACTCCCTGCGATCGAGCTGGCTGCTCACGCCGCCCGGATCCCTTGATCTGGAGGTCCTGGCCACCTTCTTCTTCAGCAGGCGTGACCAGGATGGACTCTTCGGGCAGGCCATCGGGACGGGCAGTGCAGGCGGTGTCGCGCTCGGGGCCCGGACCGCTGCCTCGGATTTCGGAACCGGCTATCTCGAACCCGATGCGGATGCGGAAGTCCAGGCCTTTCGCAATCGTGGATTGTCGCCGCGCGAGGCATTCCGCGCCTTCGGAGACAATTTCACGAGGACCCGTCCCCTCGACAAACGTCCCTTCGACGGAGACTTCAACAAGAACGGACGGATCCGGGTCGAGATCTTCGGGGGCATCCTCGACCTCTCGGCCGAGATCGGTCCCGTCGAGTTGACCTCGACGCTCGGGGCCGTTCGATGGGAGACGACCAGTCTGCGGGATACGGATTTCATTCCCAACACGCTTTTCGAAGTCGACGAATCGAACCGGGC